>JBDTWT010000135.1:0-4753 GCA_040006555.1 Chloroflexota bacterium | reverse complement strand
GCTGCCCGCAGGTCGCGCAGACGGTCCACCGCCCATCGCGGGCGAAACGGATCGAGTGCTCGGGCACGAGGACGCGCCACCGCCGGCGAGGGCGTGCCCGGAGCGCGGCGCGGCGCTCGGCGAGGGCGCGCGCCGCGCCGGGGACGCCAAGCGTCGCGGCGTGGCGCAGCGAGCTCGGGTAGCGCCCGGACTCGAGGCGCACGGCGTCGGCCTCCGGGATGCCGTGGCGACGGTAGAGCTCGAAGGCGATCGAGTAGAACGCGGGGCCGTGGTGCACGGCGCGGCGCCGGCGCGGACCGTTCGGCGCCAGCCAGTGCGCGAGCTCGTGGAGCAGGGTCAGCCGCTGATCCAGTGGGTCCCGTCCGGCGCGCACCGCGACGAGACCGTCGGATCGGCGGGTGATGCCGGTCGAGTGCTCGTCGTTTCGGGAGCGCCACGAGAGGCGTGGCGGCGCAACGCGGGCATCGGCGCACACCTCGTCGAGGAGCGCCCTCGCCCAGGCCGGCGGCCTCATCGGCTCCTGCGATGGCGAAGCAGGCGCCCCACCTCGAGCAGCCACGCGTCGAGGTCGGCGTCGGCGTAGCGGGCCTCGTCGTACGTGAATCCGGGCATCGCGTCGCCGTGCTCCGCGACGTACGCAGCGGGAGCGATCGTCTGAAACGGGAAGGAGTGGCGTGCAAGGCTCTCGCGCTCCGGATCGGCGGGCGGGCGGGCGTCCGCCGACGGCCGGCGCGCCTCGCGGCGGCCGCGCCATCGGTCCGTGAGCTCCTGGAGACGGTGTCGGGTCACGACCCCGATTGTGGCCGAGGAGGGCTCAGGCGCGAGCGACCTCCGCGCCATCCTCGTAGAGGCCCAGGCGCGCCACGGCGCGCTGAAGGAAGCGCGGCGCCCACCAGTTGAGCGAGCCGAGAAGCCGCATGAAGGCGGGCACGAGGATGCCCCGCACGACGGTGGCATCGATGAGCACCGCCAGCGCCATGCTGAACCCGAGGGCCTTGATGAGCACCACCGAGCTGAGGGCGAAGGCGCCGAAGACGGCGACCATCACCAACGCCGCCCCCGTGATGAGGCCGCCGGTGATCCCGATCCCCTCGGCCACCGCCCGAGTGTTGTCCCCGGTCGCGACATATCGCTCGCGAATTCGGGAGAGGAGCAGCACCTCGTAGTCCATCGATAGCCCGAACAGCACGGCGAACATCAGGATCGGGGTCGAGGCCACCAGCGTGCCCGACGGGTCGAAGGCGAGAAGCCCGGAGAGATTCCCCTCCTGGAAGATCCACACGAGCGCGCCGAAGCTCGCGGTGATGCTCAGGAGGCTCATGGCCACCGCCTTGAGCGGCAGGATGACCGAGCCGAAGGTGAGGAACAGCACGATCGCGGTGACGCCGACCACGATGGCCACGGCCCACGGCACCGACGACACGAAGCTCGCGATGAAGTCTCGCGAGCGCGATGGGAGTCCACCGGTGAGAACCTCGGTGACGCCCTCGGGCGGCGGCACGGCTCGAACGGCGTCCACCAGCGCGCGCCCGTCGGCTGAGTCGGGCTGCCACGACCCGAAGATGTCGATCCGGGCGACGTCGCCGGAAACCCAGCGCTCGACGTACTGCTCCACCGCGGCGGCCTCCGCGGGCCGCTGTGAGGCCGGAACGGTCAGCAGCTGCCGATACGCCTCGGACTCCATGCCCGGCGGCGGATCGAGCACGCTCACCACGTCGTCGGCGCCGGGGAGCGCCTCGAGGTCGGCCACGTAGCCGTCCAGCGCCGCGATCCACTCGGGGCTCAACGCACCGTCCTCGGCGATCGGCTCATCGGCCTGGAGGGCGACCACCACGGGATCGGAGTCGCCGCCGGGGAACTCGTCGGCCAGGATGCGGAAGCCCTCGACCGCCTCGGTCGGCGGGAGGTCGTCGAGGTTCCCGCCGGTCGACAGCTGGATGCCGGTGAACGGAAGGCCCGTGAGGACGAGGACCGCGAGCACCGGCGTCGCGATGAGCAGCGGGCGGCGCATGACGATCCGCGCGATGCGGGCCCACAGCCCGTGGCCGGTCTCCGCGGCGCGTCCGTCACCCTCCGTCTGGAGCCGCAGGGCTCTGGGCAGCGGGACGCGCAGCCGGTTCACGCGCGGACCGAGCATGCCGAGCAGCGCGGGCAGGACGGTGAGCCCCAGGACGAGGGTCGAGGTGACCGTCACCACGCCGCCGATCCCCATGCTGCGCAGGGCCGGTGACTCGAAGACGATGAGGCTTCCGAGGCCGATGGCAACGGCGATACCGCTGATCGCCACCGCCTTGCCGACGGTGGCCATCGTCCGCTCGAGCGCGTCCGCGACGGTCCCGTGACGCAGCTCCTCGCGGAAGCGGCTGACCATGAACAGGGCGTAGTCGATCGACAGCGCCAGGCCGATCATCGTCGTCACGTTGCTGACGAAGATGCTCATCTCCGTCACGTTCGCCAGCAGGCCGATGACGGCGAGCGACGTCGGCAGCGCGAGGCCCGCGATGGCGATCGGCAGCGCGGCGCCCACGAGCGTGCCGAAGACCGCGAGCAGGATGAGGAGCGCGATCGGCAGGCTGATGATCTCGGCTCGCACGAGGTCCTGCTCCACCACCTCGTTGAACTCGAACTGCACGAGGGGGATGCCCGTGACGACGACCTCCACGTCCGCCGGCGCGTCCACCAGCGAGGCGAGATGCTCCGAGTCGTCGACGGCGGCCTCCACCTCCTCGTTGAGGCGCAGGAGGGCGAGCGTGCGATGGCCGTCGCGGCTCACGAACGACGGGTCGCCAACGTCCTCGTAGGTGAGGATCTCCTCGACGATCGGCTCCTCGGCCAGCGGCGCCACGGCATCGCGCACCGTCTCCTGGAACTCGGGCGACGCGGCGTCGCCGGCAGGGTCGGTGAAGATCACGAAGAGCGTCGTCGCCTGCTCTCCGAAGCGATCGGCGAGGAGGTCCGCGGCGCGGGCGGCCTCTGAGCCCGGCACCTGCCAGCCGCCCTGGCTCATCGTCCCACCGGACGTCGCGGCCCAGACATTGAGCCCGATGACGGCCGCGAGCCCGACGACGGGCAGCCAGCGCCTCGACCGATACGTCCAGCGCCCGAGCGCGGCGAACGCCCCGTTGTGCGCGTGCGGCGGCGGCATCGGCTCCGGCGCCTGCGGCTCGGGAGGAGTGTGCATTGCCGCGAATCTACCCGCATTCGGCGTTCGGCGCGATCTGTCCGGCACGTATCATCCGGCCGTGGACGCCCGACTCACCCGACCTTGACCGTCCTCGCGCCGGCGGCGTGGTGGCGAGGGCTTGCCGGCTGGACGCAGTCGGGAAGCGCCTGGCAGGGGCTCGCGTGGGCGCTGTACGACTTCGCGAACACGATCTTCTCGTTCGCCATCGTGAGCTTCGCGATGAGCCTGTGGACCATCCGCTTCCTCGGCGAGGGTCCGGGCACGTTCTGGTTCACCGCGGCGGTGAGTGCCTCGGTCCTGGTCAACGCCGCCGTTTCGCCGGTCCTCGGCGCGATGAGCGACCGCCTCGGGCGGCGCAAGCCGTTCCTCGCGATCTTCACCACGCTCTGCATCGGCGCGACCGTGGTCATCGGCTTCGTCGACATCCGGCTGGGCCTGGTGGCGTTCGCGATCGCCAACTTCGCGTACCAGGCCGCGCTCATCTACTACGACGCGCTGCTGCCCGACGTCGCGAGCCCACCGGCGCGAGGCCGGCTCTCGGGGATCGGCGTGGCCCTCGGGTACTGCGGGACGCTGCTCGTCGGCGTGCTCCTGCTGCTCGGCGTGAGCACCGGCGAGGACGGTGAGTCGACCTCCTCGACGTTCGTGCTCGTCGGCAGCCTCTTCGCGCTGTTCGCCGCCCCTCTCTTCCTCGTCGTCCACGACCGGCGGCGGGGCGAGGGACGCTTCCGAATCGCCGACGCGGCGCGCTCGTGGGGCCAGCTCGCGGAGACGGTCCGCCACGCGCGCCAGGCGCCGGGACTCCTGCGCTTCATCGTGGCGCGCTTCTTCTACTCCGACCCCATCAACACCGCCATCGCGGTGATGAGCGCGTTCGCGGTGCACGCGGTCGGGTTCAGCGAGGGCCAGGCCCTCCAGGTGCTCCTCGTCCTGACCGTGGTGGCGGTGATCGCGTCGTTTGGCTGGGGGATGCTGGCGGACCGATGGGGCCCGCGTCGCACGCTCTTCGCGGTGCTCGGCACCTGGGCCGTGGGCCTCGTGATCATCGCGGTCGCGCTGTCGCCTGTCCCGTTCCTCGTGGCCGGTGCGCTGCTCGGCGCGGGGCTCGGCGGAGCGGGAGTGGTCGATCGGCTCATGCTCCTGCGCCTCACGCCGCGCGAGCGCGTGGGCGAGATGTTCGGCCTGTACGGGCTGGCCGGGAAGTTCAGCGCGGTCGTCGGTCCGCTGGCCTACGGGATCATCGTCGCGAGCCTGCTGCGGCCGCTCGGAACGGGCGCCTACCAGGTGGCGATCGCCTCCCTGCTCGTCCTGCTCCTGGTCGGAATCGCGATCCTGCGCGGGGTCCCAGAGGGCAGCGGCGAATGACGCTCATCGTGGCCCACCGCGGCTCATCCACGCGGGCGCCCGAGAACACGCTGGAGTCGTTTCGGCTGGGGTTTGAGGCCGGAGCCGATGCGATCGAGCTCGACGTCCACCTCACCGCCGACGGTCAGCTCGCCGTCATCCACGACGAGACGCTCGACCGCACCACCGACCGCACGGGAGCGGTCGCCGAGCTCACGATGGAGG
>JBDTWT010000134.1:0-4765 GCA_040006555.1 Chloroflexota bacterium | reverse complement strand
CGGACGCGTGATGGCGGACATCGGCGACGAGCAGAGCATCGCGCAGTCGCTCTCCACCTTCTCGAGCCACCTCCGCAACGTCGTCCGCTTCGTCGAGGCCGCCGGGCCCGGCACGCTCGTGCTCCTCGACGAAGTCGGCGCGGGGACCGATCCGACCGAGGGCTCGGCGCTCGCGATGGCCATCCTGGCGCGGCTGCTCGACGCCGGGGCGATGGTCGCCGCCACGACCCACTACGCGGAGCTCAAGGCCTTCGCGACCGAGCACCCTGGCGTCACCAACGCCGCGGTCGAGTTCGACGTGCGGACCCTGCGCCCCACCTACCGGCTGAGCATCGGCCTCCCCGGGAAGAGCCAGGCGTTCGCGATCGCCGAGCGCCTTGGGCTGTCGAAGGAGATCCTCGACGATGCCCGCTCGCGCATCTCGGCGGAGCACGCGACGATGGAGGAGACGCTCGCCGCCATCGCGCAGAGCCAGGAGGCGCATGCCGAGGCGTTGAAGGCGGCCGCAGCGGATCGGGAGGCCGCAGCCGCTGAACGGGACCGTGCGAGCGGAGGCGTGGCTCGCGCCCGGGACGAGGCGGGGCAGATGCTTGCCGAGGCGCGCCGCGCCTCGGAGGACCTCGTGAGTCGCGCGGAGCGCGAGGTGGCCGAGCTCCGCCGGGAGCTGACTCGACAGCGCAACCTGACCCGTGGCAGCGGAAAGACGAGCGATGCCGCCTTCGACGAGCTCAGCCGCCGCGCGACGCGCGTCCGCAGCGAGGCCAAGGCGGCGAAGGCGCCGCGCGCGTCCGCAGCCACCGAACCCGAGCCCGAGCCCGCGACCAGCGGCGCGCAGCCCCGCGTCGGTGCGTGGGGTCGCTCACGGACGCTCGGGAGCACCGGACGCATCCTCGAGGTGAGTGGGCGCACCGGTCGCGTCACGCTCGAGACCGAGGGTGCCCGCCTCGTGGTGCCCGGCGACGACGTAGAGGTCGTGCCCGAGCCGATCAGCGGCCCGGCAGCGCCCGACGTCGAGGCGGAGGAGCTGCGCCGCCGCGCCGCTCAGCAGGTGTCGCCGACGCTCAGCCTGCGCGGCGAGCGCGTCGAGGCCGCGCTCGAGCAGCTCGAGGCCTACCTGGACCAGGCACTGCTGGCGGGGCTGGACAGCGTCGCGATCGTGCACGGCTCCGGGACCGGCGCCCTGCGCCGCGCGGTGCGCGAGGCCCTGGAGGCGCATCCACGGGTGCGCGGGATCCGCACGGGCCGCCGCGAGGAGGGCGGCGACGGGACGACCGTCGCGGACCTCTAGGGTGAGGCTGACGCGTCCGGAGGGACCACCGGCATCGGTGTCGGGATGATCGCAGGCGTTGGGGTTGGGCTCGGGCTCGGCGTCGGGGTCGGCGTCTCCTTGGGCGTGGGGCTCGGGGTGGGAGATGCGGTCGGAGTCGGCGACGAGGTCGGGATCTCGCCGATGACGCACTCGTCGACCGGGGCGAGCGGGGCGTCGAGCGGGCCGGGGAATGGCCGGCGGACGCTGCCGTTGAGCTCGTCTTCGCGCCCAGTCCATTCGGCGATCCATGCCAGGTTCGCCTCCTCCCAGGTCGGGTGGTGCTCCTCCCAGCCGGCGAGGTCGACGTAGACCTTCTCCTCGGGCTCCGCGGGCGGCTGCTCGGGGGGCTCGGCCGAGGGATCGGGCGTGACGGACGGCGCGGCGGTCCGGAAGTCGCCGCAGCCCTCCTGCCAGATGCGGCCGGTCTCGTTTTCGAGGACGAGCTCGCGATGGATGGTGTCCTGCTGGCTCGGCTGCCGATCGGCACGCACGACCTCGGTGATCGTCGTGAGCGTGAACTCGCCGGGCTGCAGGCCGCTGATGGCATCGATCGTCACGTCCACGACGCCCTCGGGACGCGTGAAGTCGTGGACCGGCAGCTCGTTGAGCGCGGCGACCTCGGCCATGTAGTCGTGCCAGATGTAGGTCGGCGCATCGGCCGCGAAGACGTTCTCGATGGGGGAGAAGTCGCTGTTGCCGATCCAGACGCCGGTGACGATGGCGCCCTCGGTCACGGACGGGTCCGGATCGGCCGCGAGGTAGCCGAACGCCTGGAGGTCGCGGAAGTCGTTCGTCGTGCCGGTCTTCAGCGTCGCAGGCCGGCGGGCACCGTCCGGGGCGGGGAGCTGGAAGCGCGGTCCCCACAGCGGGTTGGCAGCAGGATCGGTGTTGTCGGCGAGGATGTCGGTCACGAGATAGGCCGATGCGGCCGACAGGACCTGCTCGGGGTCGTCCGCGTCACTGTCGTGGTCGTAGATCACGTTGCCGTTCGAGTCCTCGATGCGCTGGATGAGGTACGGGGGATTGAGCTCGCCGCCGTTCGCAATGGCGCCGTAGGCCCCTGCAAGGTCCAGCTGGTGGACGCCCAGCGTGCCGAGCGTGAGCGAGGGGATGGCGTACTCGCCGTTGTGCGCCGGGTCGAACTCGAGACCCAGCCGCTGGGCCATGGCCACGACCACCTCGGAGCCGATGAGCTGCTGCGCCTTGACCGTCGGGATGTTGAGCGAGTACTTGAGCGCGTCGCGCGCGCGGACCGGCCCACGCTCCTTGAGATCGGCATTCGGGACGCTGTAGCCGTCGACGATCTCGCCCTCGACGTCCATGAACATCGTCGCAGGGCTGATGGCGCCCGACTCGAAGCCGGCCGCGTAGGTGAGCGGCTTGAACGCGGATCCGGACTGCCGGAACGCCTGGCCGATGACGTCGTAGTTCGGCTGGTGCTCGGGCGTGGACTCGCCGTAGAAGTTGGCGCTGCCGACGTAGGCCAGCACGGCGCCGGTCCGGTAGTTGAGCGTCACGATCGCGTCGTTGTTGATGTTCCGATCACGCAGCCCGGCGATCCAGTCGAGCGCATCGGCTCCGTACTTGGTGGTGAGCTCCTCGTCGGTGAGGCGATCGAGGTCGTACGCGACCTGTGCCCACTTCTCGGCGGTCCGCTGGTATCCCTCGTAGTCGAGGGTGGTGATGACGCGCAGCCCGCCGGTGTCGAGCAGCGCTTCGCCCTCGAGCAGCTCGCCCGCCTCGCGGCGCACCGCGTACACGAAATGTGGCGCGAGGTACTCGTTGTCGTCTCGAACGACGAGGACGACGTCCTCGGCCATCGCCTGCGCGTGCTCGTCCGCGGTGATGACGTCGGAGTCGAGCATCTGGTCGAGGACGAAGTTGCGGACGACGATCGCCTGCGCCGCCTCGGGAACGACGAGCACCGTCTCGCCGCCGCGCTCGTCCTCGATGGCCTCGAGGGACGGGTCGAGGCGCGACGGTGCGCGGACGAGCCCCGCCAGCATCGCGGCCTCAGACACGGTGAGCTGGTCGTCGGGGGCGTCAGAGGTGAGGTCCTTGCCGTAGTACGCGTTCGCCGCGGCCCAGATCCCGTAGGCGTTGCGGCCGTAGTAGACCTGGTTGAGGTACATCTCGAGGATGCGCTCCTTGCCCTCGGTCCCCGGGTAGCGCTCGTCGAGCCGGAGGGCGAGGATCGCCTCCTTGATCTTGCGCTCCACCTGCCGCTCGGGGTCGGCCATGATCTCCGCGTCGAAGAGGCGCATCCGGACGAGCTGCTGGCAGATCGTCGACGCGCCCGAGACCGTCTCGCCGGCCTGCGCGTTCTGGAGCAGCGCGCGGACGATGCTGCGGAAGTCGATGCACGGGTTCGTCCAGAAGGTCTGGTCCTCGGCAGCGACCTGCGCGTCGATCATGAGCTGCGGGATCTCGTCGAAGGAGATCTCGCGGCGATCCTCGATGGCGAAGGTGGCGAGCTCGGTGCCGTCGCCGGACACCACCGTCGAGCCCTGGGCGAGGTCGAAGTTCTCGATGTCCGCGACGTCGGGCAGGCCGTTCGTGTACGACGCGTACACGCCCATCAGCCCAACGAAGAGGCCGACGGCGAGCGCGCCGAACAGCGCCAGCACGATGCGAGGGAGGGCCGTGGACCCCGGGCGCCGTCTGCCCGGTGCGCCGCGCCCCGGCGGGCCCCGCCAGCCCGGCGGGGGTGGTCGTCGGGTCATCGGCCGGCAGGGTAGCACGGATGTTCGATGCGTATACTCAGCCGCCGATGGAGACCGCCGACAGCCGCACCGCCGTGCTCGACGACCTCGCGTGGCGGCGGATGATCGCCCTGAGCACCGACCTCGACGCGCTCCGGACGGAGATGGCCGCCGGCCCGGTGACGTTCTACGGGGGCTTCGACCCGACGGCGCCGAGCCTCCATTTCGGCAACCTGGTGCTCCTCGTGACCATGCGGCGCCTCCAGCTGGCGGGACATCGTCCGATCGGCCTCGTGGGTGGCGCGACCGGGCTGGTGGGCGATCCGAGCGGCCGGACGAGCGAGCGGGTCCTCCAGCCGGCCGACGTGATCGAGGGCTGGGTCGAGCGCATCCGCTCGCAGGTCGAGCGATACCTCGACTTCGAGGGCCCGAACGCGGCCACCATCGTCAACAACCTCGAGTGGACCGCGCAGATGTCCGCCATCGACTGGCTGCGCGACATCGGCAAGCACTTCAGCGTGAGTCGCATGCTCGCGAAGGAGGCGGTGAGCGCGCGCCTGGAGGCGGGAGGGATCAGCTACACCGAGTTCAGCTACCAGGTCCTGCAGGCGAACGACTACCTGGAGCTACATCGCCGGTACGGCTGCACGCTCCAGCTCGGTGGGAGCGACCAGTGGGGCAACCTCACGGCGGGGATCGACCTGATCAGGCGCGTCGAGGGTGCGACTGTCCACGCGCTCGCGACCCCGCTCAT
>JBDTWT010000133.1:0-4808 GCA_040006555.1 Chloroflexota bacterium | reverse complement strand
AGATCTTCTCCGAGTCCTCCTCCGCGGCGCGCTGGCCGACGTTCGGGTCGGCGCCGGCACCGAGGCCGCGGGTCATCTTGTCGCCGATGCGGATCTTGTGCGGCGCGTCGCTCTGCAGGAGCGCCTGGGCGTCGGTGTTCACGGCGATGAACTCGACGCCCATCATCTCGGCGCGAATCATCCGGTTGACGGCGTTGCTGCCACCGCCGCCGACGCCAATGACCTTGATGAGAGCGAAGTTCTCGGAGTCCGATCTGAGCGGCATCTGGGGTCATTCCTCTGCACGGGTGGAGGGTGGAACCCGACGCTCGACGGGTTTGATCGATGATACCGAGCGCCGGCTCGCCGGGTGGTGCCTTTTCCACATCTCGGCGCGGAGTTGTCCACGCATCGGCGGCCGACGGTGGACAAGCGGGGGGTCTATCGACAGCTAACCCGGGAACAGGTTGCGGATCCAGTCGCCGACGCGCGACAGTCCCCCGCCGATGCCGTTGCGCCCGCCGCCGTAGGCGATCGGGTCCTCACCGACGTGGTTCGCGCCCCACAGCAGCAGGCCGATCGAGGTGCTGAAGGCCGGGTTGCCGATCTGGTCCATCAGCCCGCCCGCGCCCTGCGGCGACCCGACGCGCACCGGCATGTCGAGCGTCTCTCGCGCCAGCACCTCGACCCCCGCCAGGCGCGCCCCACCTCCGGTGAGCACCGCACCGGCGGGCAGCATCCCGGCGTGCCCGGACCGCTTCACCTCCTCGCGGATCAGCGAGTAGATCTCCCCCATCCGCGCCTCGATGATCTCCGCCAGGCGCCGCCGCTGGATCGTCTGCCCGGCGGTCTCGCCGAGGACGGCGACGTTGAGCAGCTCCTCAGGCTCGACGTCGGCCAAGTTTGCGCTGCCGTGCTTGATCTTGATCTCCTCGGCCAGGTTCAGGCTCGTGCGCAGGCCGATGGCGACGTCGTTCGTCACGTTGATGCCACCGACCGGCAGGACGGCCGTGTGGTACACCGCGCCGTCGACGAAGATCGCGATGTCGGTGGTCCCGCCGCCGATGTCGGCGACGAGCACCCCCAGCTCCTTCTCGGTATCGGTGAGGACGGCCTCGGCCGCGGCGAGCGAGCTGATGACGAGCTCGTCGATCTGCACGCCCGAGTTCGTCACGCACTTCGACAGGTTCTGGACCGACGTCGCGGCCCCGGCGACGATGTGCGTCTCCACCTCGAGCCGCACGGCGCTCATGCCGAGCGGGTCCTTGATCCCCTCCTGCCCGTCGACGATGTAGCCGCGCGGGACGACGTGGAGCATCTCGCGGTTCGACGGCACCTGGACGGCCCGGGCGGCCTCGGTGGCGCGCGCGACGTCCTCGCGGCTCACCTCGCGCTTGTGTCCGGACACCGCCACCACACCGCGCGAGTTCTGGCTGCTGATGTGGCTGCCGCCGACGGCGACGAACGCCGAGCTGATCTTGTAGCCGGAGAGGCGCTCGGCCTTCTCGACGCTCGACGCGATCGAGTTCACGGTCTGGTCGATGTTGGCGACCATCCCCTTCTTCATCCCGACCGACGGGCCGATCCCGTAGCCGATGATGCTCACGTCCCCGGCGCGACCCACCTCACCGATGAGGGTCGTCACCTTGGTCGTGCCGGCGTCGATGCCGACGAGAACCGCTTCGCGTTCCAAGCTACCTCCTGCTCACGGCGCGCCCGGCACTGGCGCGAACGGGTGCCGTCGAGCCTACAGGAAGTGACGCCGGATCAGCGCGACGTTCTGGAAGATGCGCAGCCCGAAGGCGAAGAGCGCGACGAGGTAGAGGTCGATCCCCAGGCGGTCCCCGACGAAGGTCAGGGCGACCGCCACCAGCGCGTTCGTGACGAAGCCAGAAACAAAGATGCGATTGTCGTAGTGCGCGTCCAGCTCGGCGCGGACCGCCTCGAGCACCGAGTCGAGCCCGGCGAGGATTGCGACCGCGGAGTACCGCGCGAGGTCCGGGCTCACGCTCACGTTGAGCACGAGGCCCAGGGCGATGCCGAGCGCGAGGCCGACGAGTGGAAGCCACATGAGAGCAGGCACCGAAACGAGCTGGAGCGTCAACGCAGCGCGTCCCGGCCCGCGCATCACCCCTTGGCACGGAAATATACCTTTCCTGGATTGCGAACATCCACCCAGCCGATCTCCGCCTCGGCCCTCGTGGCGAACAGGGTGCGCACGGCGGCGACCTGCGCGTCCATCCGGCCGGCGGCCTCCGCCTCGGTCTCGTTCGGGTCCAGGCCGTACGGGCCGAGCGCGACCTGCCACTCCGGTGCGACCGACGCGAGTCTGAATCCGTACTCGTCGTCCAACCGCAGGCTGAGGGCGCCGGCCGTAGAGCCGAGTGCCGCGGGATCGATGTCGGCAAGCCGCAGCGCGGCGCCGGCGACCCCGGCCGGGATGACGTCTCCCACCGTGATGAGCCGCGCGACGAAGCGCTCGTCGCGGATGAGCGGCAGCGTCTCGACCCCGGGCGGCGGTGCCTCGTCGTCGCCGAGGACCGCGAAGATCGTCCCGTCGGCGGCCCCGAGGTATCGCCCGGACGCCGTCTCCCACACGAACGCGGCGTCACGTTCCTCCACGACGGCCTCGATGCGGCCGAGCAGCGACGCGTTGATGGTGACGGCGCCCACCGCCGGCAGCCGCTCGATCCGGGTCCGGATGGCGGCCGTGTCGACGGCCAGCACGCTCTGCCCCCGCTCCGAGGAGAGGATCCGGTCGAGCTCCCCGGCCGTCGTGTACTGCTGGCCGGCGAAGGCGATCTCGGTCACCCGCAGCCACGGGCCGTTGAGGAGCGCCACCAGGGCCCCCGCCGCCGCCACCGCTCCGAGGACGGCCCCGGCCCGCGCCAAGGAGGGAAGGCGAGCGCCGATCCGCCTGCCGAGCGGCTTCCCGGGGCGCTGTGCGCCGCGGCTGCGCCCGGAGCCTCGCGCGGGCCGGCGAGCGGTGCGGGCAGGCCGCGAGGGCCGGCGGCTCGGCCGCTGCTGTGGCTTGAGCTTCATCGGCCGCGCTCCAGCGCAAGGTCGATGAGGCGCGCGATGAGCGCGTCAAAGGGCAGTCCCGCCAGCTCCGCCTGCTTCGGATACATGCTCGTCGAGGTGAAGCCAGGGAGCGTGTTCATCTCCGACAGGTAGACCTGGTCCGCCGCGACGAGGAAGTCGACCCGCGCGAGGCCCGCGCCATCCACCGCGCGGTAGGCGGCAAGCGACAGCTCCTTGACCCGCGCAGCGAGGTCCGGGTCGACGTCGGCGCGTGGCTGGACCTCGGCCAGGCCCTCGACGTACTTCGACTCGTAGTCGTAGAACTCGTGGCTCGACCTCACTTCGCCCGGCTCGAAGACGATGGGATCCTCGTTGCCGAGCACGCCGCACTCGAGTTCCCGAGCGCCGGCCACGTACTCCTCGACGATGACCTTCGAGTCGTGTCGGAACGCCTCGTTGAGCGCGGCCGGCAGCTCGTCGAGGTCGTGGACGAGGCTCATCCCGACGCTGCTCCCCAGCCGCGCCGGCTTCACGACGCTGCGGTCCCCGAGCGCCTCCGCCACCTCGCGCACCACGTGGTCGGGCTCCCGCTCCCACGCGCTCCGACGGAACCAGACGTAGTCGACGACCGGCAGGCCGTGGCCGCGCATGAGGTCCTTGAAGACGACCTTGTCCATGGCGACGGCGCTGGCGAGCACCCCCGCCCCCACGTACGGGATGCCCGCGAGCTCGAGGAACCCCTGGAGCGTTCCGTCCTCTCCGAACGGCCCGTGAACGACGAGGAAGGCGACGTCGATCACGTCCCCGAGGGAGCGCACGACGCTTCGCGCCGCCAGCGCGCCATTCGCATCACCCATGGTCGCGGGGAGCATCTGGTCTTCCCCGCTGCGCAGCTTCACGACCTCCTCCGCCGGGGTCAGCGCGCCGAGCAGCCCGGCGAGCGACTCCCGCGCCTCGAGCTGCGGAGCGGGGCCGGACGGCAGCCGCCAGCGGCCCTCGCGGTCGATGTAGACCACGTACGGCTCGAACCGGTCGCGGTCGATGGCGCGCAGGACCGACTCCGCCGAGGCCACGCTCACCTCGTGCTCCGCGGACCGACCTCCGGCGAAGATGCCCACGCGCAGCCGCCGATCGCTCATGCCGCGCCTTCCCCCGTCGCGGGCCAGTCGCCCACGAACTCGATCTCGTACTCCAGCTGCACGCCGACGCGCTCGGCCACGACGGCGCGCACGTGGTCGCCGACCAGACGCACGTCGGCCGCACGGCCGCCGCGGTCCACGACGATGAAGTTCGCGTGGAGCGTGCTCACCTGCGCGGAGCCGATGCGGAAGCCCTTCAGCCCGGCCTCGTCGACGAGGCGCCCCGCGTGATCGTCGGGAGGGTTGCGGAAGACGCTGCCCGCGTTCTGGTCGGCCAGCGGCTGCGTCGCCCGCCGCTCCGCCTGGTGGGCCTCGACGCGTGCGGCGATCTCGGCGACGTCGCCGGGGGCAACCTCGATCACGGCCTCGATGACCACCTCCGGCGTGCGCTTGAAGCGCGACTCGCGGTACGCGAACTCGCAGTCCCCTGCGTCCAGGGAGCGGGTGGCTCCGTCGCGGAGGTCGAACGCCTCGACGTGACGCACGACGTCGCGCATCTCGCCGCCGTGCGCGCCGGCATTCGCCCAGACGGCGCCGCCGACAGTGCCCGGGATGCTGATCCCGAACTCCAGCCCGGTCAGGCCGAGAGACGTGAACTGCTTCACGAGCTTCGCCATCGGCTTGCTGCTTGTCCTCATCGCCTGCGCCCTCATCGTGGGGGCGGTGTAC
>JBDTWT010000132.1:0-4864 GCA_040006555.1 Chloroflexota bacterium | reverse complement strand
CGGGGCTCGCTCCGGCGCGAGAACGATGGCCTGGATCGACGACGGCCTTCCCCTTCCCGCCGCGCGCCTCATCGAGGGCGAGGAGGCGCTCGAGGCGGCGCTGCACGCGCTCGCCGCGCTCGCGGCGGGGATCGCCGCGATGCAGACGTTCGTGGCGCTCGTCGTCGGCGATTCGCTCTCGGCGGCATTCTTCACCGCGGCGCTGCTCGCCACTGCTGCCTGTGCGTTCGTCAGCGATGGGAGCCGTGTGCGTAGGGCCGCATTCATCGCCGGCGGCGGCGCGACGGTCCTCGTCTGGCTGGCCGTCCTGCCCCAGACGCAGGGTCAGCCGATGGCGGTCGCTGTCGCCATGGCCGGCGTCTCGGCCGTCGTGACACGGCGGTTGCTGGTCGGCGATCGAGAGCCGCCACGCGAGGCACGCCGATCGGACGAGGCCATCGCGCGACCCGTCGGCTGGATCGAGGACGACTGTGAGGGAACGCTCGCGGGGACCTAGATGCCGGCGATCAGCCCGCCGTCCACGGCCACGAGCTGGCCCGTGATGTACGAGGCCCGTTCGGACGCAAGGAACGCCACCAGCGCGCCGAGCTCGTCCGGCCGTCCGTAGCGACCGGCGGGGATGGCGGCGATGTGGGCGGCGCGCACCTCGTCCTCACTCCGACCCTCCCGCTCCGCGCGCCCGCCGTCGAGCTCGCGGATGCGGGGCGTTTCGATCCGGCCCGGCATGACGCCGTTCAGGGTCACGCCCTCGGCCGCCACGGCGCGGGCCGTCGTCTTGAGCCACGCGGCGAGCACCGAGCGACCGGCGTTCGAGTACACGAGGTCGGCGATCGGCTGGCGGACCCCACTCGAGAGGATCGCGACGATCCGGCCCCAGCCATGCTCGCGCATGCCCGGCAGCATCCGGGACGCCAGCTCGACGGGCGTTATCGCGAGCAGCTGGAGGGCGCGGCTCCACGCCTCTGGATCGGTGGCGGTCGGGTCGACGGTGGGTGGCCCGCCGGCGTTCAGGACCACGATGTCGATGCCCCCGAGGCTCGCAGCCGCTTCCGCCACCGCGGCTGCCGCGTCGGGCGAGCCGGCATCGGCACTGACATACGCCACCTCCACCCCGTGCGCCGCCGAGATCTCCGCGCCGGTCGCCGCAAGCGCATCGGCGTTGCGCGACCAGATCAGCAGATTGCAGCCCTCGGCGGCGAGTGCCTCGGCCGACGCTCGACCGAGCCCAGAGGTCGCTCCGCCGACGACCGCGTTCCGGCCACGTAGCCTCAGGTCCATGGGGTTCAGGCCGGGGCCGCGCTGGCGGCTGGACGCCGACGCCGGATGAGATGCAGGGCTAGCCCCAGAAGCATGAGCGCCACGCCCCCGGCGATGAACGGCGGCGACATGAACAGCAGTGCCAGCCCGCCGAGGCCGAAGAGGATGCGCTCCGGCCATGTCGCGAGGCCGAGGATCCATGCGCCCGTGGCGACAGCGAGCCCGGTCACACCCACCGCGCCGACGACCGTGGCGATCGCGATCGTCTGCACGTCACCCTCGAGCAGAAGCCCGAGTCCTTCCGGTGTGAGCACGAAGACGAAGGGCACCAGGAAGGCGGGGAGCGTGTACTTCCACGTGAGCCACATGGTGCGCACCGGCTTGCCACCGGTGATGGCAGCGGCCGCGAACGGCGAGAGCGCCGTCGGCGGCGAGACCTCGGACAGCACCGCGTAGTAGAAGATGAACATGGCCGCGGCGAAGTCGGGCACGCCCAACTGCTGAAGCGCCGGACCGATGATCGTCCACGAGATGATGAAGCTGGCGGTCACCGGCACCGCCAGGCCCAGCAGCAGGACCGAGATCGCGGAGAAGAGCGCCGTCAGGAACAGGCTGCCGCCGGCGAAGTCCACGATGATGTTGGCGAGGTTGAAGCCGAGCCCGGTGAGCGTCATGACCCCGACGATGACGCCGGCGACCGCCATCACCGCGGTCACGGACAGAACGCCGATGGCACCTGTCGCGAGCGCGTCCCAGACGCGGCGCGGCGTCCACCACGTCTGGCGGTCGAGGAAGGCCAGCGCGAACTGGAGCGCGGTCGCGTACACCACGGCGCGGAACGGCGTGAGGCCGATCGCCAGGAAGACGACGATCGCGATCAGCGACGAGAAGTGATAGCCGTACCGCAGAAGCAGGCGCCCGGCAGGGGGAGTCTCGAGCCGCACGGCGTGGGTCCGGTAGCGACGCGCGTCCATCTCGATCGCCAGCACGATGCCGAGGTAGTACAGGAAGGTCGGGATCGTCGCCCAGATGAGGACCTTGAGGTATGAGACCTCCAGCAGCTCGGCGATGAGGAAGGCCGCGGCCCCGAGCGTCGGTGGTGAGAGCAGGGCGCCGATGCCGGCTGCCGCCAGCACGCCCCCCGCCTCTTCCTTCGGGTAGCCGGCGCGCTTGAGGATCGGCCACGAGACGCCACCCAGCGTCACCGTGGTGGCTACCCCCGAGCCCGAGACGGTGCCGAGGAGGAAGCCGGCGAGGGTCACCGTTCGCCCCGGTCCCGCCTTCGACTGCCCGAACGCGGCGAACGAGAGGTCCAGGAAGAATTTGCTCGCGCCCGAGAACTCCAGCACCGCCCCGTAGATCGTGAAGAGCACGATGTACGTCGCTGCAACGTCGAGCGGGACGCCGAAGATCCCCGAGGTGCTCATCACGTTGTGGCCGATGAGCCGCGCCCAGTCGTGGCTGTCGGTGGTGAAGGGTGGCGGGAAGATGGGGCCCGCGTATGCGTACGCCAGGAAGCCGACCACGATGACCGGCACGATCCAGCCGACCGTGCGGCGCGCCGCCTCGAGCACGAGCAAGACGACGATCGTCCCCATCACGAGGTCCAGATCGGTTGCGCGCACCGCGCGCCTGAAGAACCCCTGCCAGTCGATCGCGATGTACAGGAGCGGAACCAGCGAGAGCGCCGCGAGCGCCCAGTCGAGCACGCCGGGGTTGTCCGCCCGATCCTCCTCGCGGGCCTGGCGGCGTCGACCCCAGCCGCGATACAGCAGGAAGGTCAGGACGAGCGCGACCGCCAGGAAGAGCGGCCGATATTGCTGCGCGGGGATCGGGGTAAAGGTGCGGTAGAGGGCGAAGAGCGACAGACCGACCGCGATCGCCTGCACCACGAGCAGCGGGCGCCCGGCGAGCGTGCGCGCCGGCTTCTCCGCCTCGTACTCGGCGATCAGCGCCTCGGCGTCGATCTCGGCGGGCTCGATCGCCGCCGCCGGCTTGCCTCCCGACCCGCCCGTCACGGAGCCTCCAGCTCGAGGACGACCGACGCGGCGCCGTCGTCGACGAGGCGCCACAGCTCCGCCACGGGCCGGCCGTCGACGAGCAGCGTCCGCTCGCCGAGATCCGTGGCCGCCACCACGAGCTCCCGGATGCTCACTGCATTCCCGGGCCGAGCGGTCCACGCGCGCGCGTCGCCAGCCGGAGCTTGAAGCGCCGGCTCATCGATCGCGTAGTACTCCTCGAGGACGGCGAGCTCATCGGCCGCGATCTCCACGAGCTCAATTCGCCGGTCCGCTCCGACCGCGAATCGCTCCTCGACCAGCGAGCCATACAGCGAGTTTCGGTACCGCAGCGCAAACTCGCCGTTCGGTCCGAGTGGCACGCGGGCCAGCTGCGCTCCATCTGGGAGGCGGACGACGAGCGCCGGCTGCGCGTCCGCCGACGCGGCGCGCCACGCGAGGCCCGCGACGGCCGCAGCCGCAAGGATGACGGCGAGCCCGGTGGTCCGGGCTCGCCATCGGTCGTTCATCGGTGGTCAGTGGAGCCCCGTTGGCTCCACTGGGTCAGCCCTGCTCGTCGTAGTAGGCCTGTGCCCCGGGGCAGACGTCCATGTAGGACACGTCGCCCGCGGTGGCGACGTCGAGCGCCTCCGCAGCGGGATGGACGTCGATGAGCGCGTCCCTCTGCTCGAACAGCAGCGCCGTGAGGTCATGCTGGAGCTGTTCCGGCATGGCCGTGTTCACGACGAGCACGTTCGGCACGACAACGGAGGAAACGTCCTCGCCCTGCCCGTCATAGCTGTCTGCCGGGATCGGCTCCTCGAAGTAGAACTCACCGTACTCGTCGGCCATCGCCTCGGCGTACTCGCCAGTCGGGACGAGAACCATCTCACCGCTCGTCGCGTAGTCGCTCAGCGCGCCGGTCGGCAGGCCGCCGGACCAGAAGCCGGCGTCGATCGTGCCGTCACGCAGTGCGGTCACCGTCTCGTCGACTCCGAGCTGCTGCCGCTCGATGTCGGCATCAGGGTCGAGGCCCGCGGCCTCGAGGATGCGCAGCGCGATCACCTCGGTGCCAGAGCCCGGAGAACCGAGGCTCACCCGCTTGCCGCGCAGGTCCTCAACCGTGGAGACGCCGGCGCTGCTGCTCGTCACGAGCTGGGTGAAGTTGTTGTAGATGCCGGCGAGGGCACACGCCTCGATCGGCTCACCCTCGAAGTCGGTGCCTGTGCCGGACACGGCATCGGCGGCCGTATCGCCGAGCGCGAACGCGATGTCCGCGTCGCCGTCGGCGATGAGGAACATGTTGTCGACCGATGCGTTCGTCTCGGTCACCGTGGCGGTGTAGCCGTTGATGTTCTCCGAGATGATGTCCGCCAGGCCACCGCCCAGCGGGTAGTACACGCCGCCGGTGCCACCGGTGGCGATGGTCAGCTGGCCGCCTCCGCCGCCCGTGCCCTCAGATGGGGCCGTCACCGCAGATTCCGACGCGGCGGGCGCCGATGCGGCGTCTGAGCCGCTCGCGCCGGGATCGGCCGACTGGCACGCGGCAAGGATGAGAATTGCTCCGAGGACTACGGAGCGGGTGCCCGCAGGGCGGACGAGAAGTCTGG
>JBDTWT010000131.1:0-4900 GCA_040006555.1 Chloroflexota bacterium | reverse complement strand
CCTCGCGTCGCGGATCGTCGACCAGGTCCGCGTGACAGTGATCGGCGACCGCGACTGCGACGTCGACCCCCACGAGGTCGAGGGTCCGGAAGGTGGCGCTCTTGGGTCGCCCGATCAGCGGACCGGTCAGGTCATCGACCTCGTCAGGTCCAAGGCCGAGCTCCTGTGCCAGTCGCAGCGCGACCATCAGCCCGTGGACGCCCAGCCGGTTGGCGATGAAGGCCGGCGTGTCTGTGGCGATGACCGTCCCCTTGCCGAGCCGACGCGAGGCGAAGTCTGCGAGGTCGGCCACCGCGGCGTCCTGGGTCTCCGGGAGCGGGATCAGCTCCAGCAGGCGCGTGTAGCGTGGCGGGTTGAAGAAGTGCGTCCCCAGAAACCTGCGGCGGAACTCCGGCGAGCGGCCCTCGGCAAGCGCAGCGATCGAGATGCCGGAGGTGTTGGTGGTGACGACCGGTCGCGACGGGCGGGCCTGCAGCGCGGCGTCGAGCCGCGCGAACAGCTGGCGCTTGGGCTCGACCTGCTCGACGATCGCCTCGAGGATCCAGTCCGCGTCGGTCACCGCCTGGTCGAGCTGATCGAGGCCGGCCGCATGAATGTTCCGCGCATCGGCCGCCAGATAGAGCGGCGAGGGGCGGAGCTTCATGACGCGCTTCAGGCCAGCCTCCGCGACGCTGGCATCGAGGTCGAGGAGGCGCACGCGCGATCCGTTCCCTGCCAGCAGGCAGGCGATCTGGGCGCCCATCGTGCCAGCGCCCACCACGACCACGCGCGGATACCGGGGAAGCGGCGTCATCGGTCTGGCTCGCGCGGCTGAAGGCCGCGAAGGAAGAGCTCCAGGAACGCGTCCGCGATCTGGTCGATGCTCAGCTCACCATCTGGCCGATACCACTGCGTGAACCAGTTGCACGCCGACAGGATGCCGATCCCCGCCAGCCCGACGTCGAACGGTCGCAGGTCGCCGGACGCGATCCCGTCCGCGATCGCCCGCCGCCATCCGGCTTCGTAAGCGTCGCGCCGCGCGATCATCTGCGCGCGGCGATCCGGACTCAGCGAGCGCAGCTCGATCTGGATCAGGCTGAGCTCATCGGCGTGGTCGGCGGCGACCTGCAGGTGAGCATGGATTCCGCGCGAGATGCGCGCGAGCGGGGAGGCATCGGTCTGGAGTCCCGGGCTGACGCGTCGATCGAGCAGATCGAGCGCACCGGTCATGATCGTCCAGAGGAGGTCGTCCTTGGAGGCGATGTAGTGGTACAGGCTGCCGCGATTCATCGCCAGGGCCTCGCCGAGATCCTGCATCGACGTGGCGTGGAAGCCACGTTCGCGGAAGAGGCGGGTGGCGACGGCCACGAGCTGGGCTTCCCGAGGGCGAACAGCGACGTTCATCGGATGGTGGCTCCAGTGCCCGCTGGCGTTGGGTTGGCGGACCCAACAAACGTTTGATCGGACCTGATCCAAGAGTACGCCTGGGTGTCAACGGGCACCTGCCGGCCTCCGCTGCTGCGGCCGTGCGGTCCCGCCGTACAGGTGGTGATGCGCTGTCGCAACGTGTTGCATCAGGCGAATGGCGCGCCTAGCATGGCGACATCCTCCTCCTGGAAGCTCCCGTGCTAGACCTCGCCCTCTTCGCCGCAGCGACTGAGACGCCCGGCGGCATCGGCGTCCTGCTCACCGGCCTGCTGCTCGGCATTCGCCACGGCATCGACTGGGACCACATCGCGGCGATCACCGACATCACCAGCACCACCTCCGCCGCGACGGCAGCCGAGGAGGCACACCTGCGTGCGCACGCCGGGTTGGCGGGGCACGAGCATTCACACGGCGGCCTTCCCGAGATCGCCGCGCACACGCAACGAAGCGGGCGGGGTCCGGGAGCCATGCTCGCGACCACGGAACACAGGCCACGGAGCCTCTTCGAGGTGCTGCGCGTGGAGCGTCAGCCCGTGCTGCTCGGCACGCTCTACGCGCTCGGACACGCGCTGGTGGTCACGGTCCTCGGCCTGGCCGCCCTGCTCATCGGCGCCGCCCTGCCCGACTGGATCGACCCGATCATGGGTCGCGTCGTCGGAGTGACGCTGGTGCTCCTCGGGCTGTACGTCTTCGTCTCGCTGTACCAGTACGTTCGCCACGGTGCCGAGTTCAGGCTCCGAAGCCGATGGATGCTCGTGTTCGACGGCGTGCGGCTGGCAAGGCGGCGCCTCCAGGCCGCCATCCACGGGCACGACCACGTCGACCCCGTCGAGGCCACCTCGTATGGTCCGCGTACCGCCTTCGGCGTCGGGATGATTCACGGGGTCGGGGCGGAGACCGCGTCGCAGGCGCTGCTCATCGCGGCAGTCGGTGGCGCGTCCAGCGCCGGGTTGGGCGTGCCGATGCTGCTCGCGTTCGTCATCGGCCTGGTCATCTCCAACACGGTGATCGTGATCCTCACCGCCACCGGCTTCGTCGCCAGCCAGGTGCGCACCCGGATCTACGTGGCGGTCGGCGTCCTGGCCGGTGCATTCAGCCTGTGGATCGGCCTGCTGTTCCTGTTCCAGGCGGAGGGAGCGCTTCCGAACCTGGATGAGCTCTTCCGCTTCATTGGTGGCTGAGCGGATGCGCGCGGGCACGCTTGCGGAGCCCTGGCAGTCGGTCATCGGCGAGTTGCGGCGGCGTGGCCTGCGCTGGACGCCGCGACGCCGCCTGGTGCTGGAGGTGCTGTCGGAGGCGAGCGGGCACGTGACCGGCGCGGAGATCGTCGACAGGTGCCGGCGGCTCGATGCCGCAACGGTGCCGTCCACCGTGTATCGGACGCTCGATGTGCTCGAGGAGCTTGGGCTCGTCCGCCACGGCCACGGAGCCGACGGCCGAGAGGAATACCACGTGCGTCCCACCGATGAGCACGGCCACCTGCACTGCGAGGCCTGTGGCGGCCGCTGGGAGCTCGACGCGTCGGAGGTCGGCGAGTTCATGGCGCATATCGAGCGCAACCGCGGCTTCCGGGTCGACCTCTCGCATTTCACCCTCGTCGGCCGTTGCCCGACGTGCGGCGGAGCGCCTGCCTGGGGAGCGGAGGCCGCCGCGTGGATCTCAGATCGCTGAGATGCGACGGGGCGCCATGCGAGGCCCATATCGAGGCGCCGCGACGCGCCCGACCTCGAGGAGGCGCTGCACGCGCCCCCGCTGGCCGCGATAGGGCTCGAGCAGTTCGAGCATCCGCGCGTCGTCCGCGCGGGGCTCTCGGGCCAATGCCCACGCGACCGTGTCCGGCAGGTGGTAGTCGCCCACGCTGACCGCGTCCGGATCGCCGAATGCGGATCGCAGCACCTCCGCCGCGGTCCACGCTCCGACGCCGGGGAGCGAACGCAGTCGCCGCTCGGCCTCGGCGGGGTCCGGGGACGCATCCAGCCAGGCGGCGCGCCGCGCCGTGTGGCGAATGACCTCGGCGCGCCGCCGCTCCAGCCCGAGTGGGTGGAAGGCGTAGTAGGGCATGGAGGAGAGGGCCTCGGGCGTCGGAGGCAGCAGCAGCCCGCCCGGACCGGGCGCCGGCTCCGAGACGCGGCGGAGCAGCGCGCCGTAGCAGCGATAGGCCTCGGCTCGCGCCAGGCGGATCGTGCGGTCGCCGGCACCGTGGCGCAGCGGCCCGAGGGTGGTGGCGAGATCGAGCGGCCCGCGGAGCGGAAGGCGTCGCTCGGCGGACGCCGTGATCACCGGCGGACGGAGAGGAGGATCGGCCGCGCTCCCGACTGCGTCCCCTCGAACTCGGCCCGGCTCCGCAGGCCGGCGTACCCCTCCGACACGATGATCTGCGCGCACGCCGCGCCGAGGGTCGCGCCGGGGCCGGGGAGCAGCACGACGTCCGGCGCGTACTCGCGCAGCGCCACCCGGAAGCTCGTCGCGAAGTCGTACGTGCTGCGGGGATGCTCGTGGAGCGTGTACTCGGCGAGGGCCTCCGGGTCGGTCGACCACGGGGTGAACCGGACGCCTCGCCCGTCCACGAGCGTCACGCTCGGGCGCTGCCACGCGAGGTCGGCGAGCCGCGCCGCGGCGGCCTCGGCGGCAGCGGCGCGCAGCGGCGTGTGCCAGGCGTCTCCCATGGCGAGGCGGACCGGATACGCGCGATCGGCGACGTTCACGGGCGGCAGCTGCGCCGCCAGCTGTCCGATCCCGGCGCGGGTGCCGGCGACCACGGCGAAGGGCCCGAGCTCCTGCGCGCGGTGGGCGTCGCCGTTGAGCCCCGCGAACGCGGCCGTGAGGGCGTTCGCCGACGCGGGATCCGGGCGCCACGCCTCGTCGCTCAGCGGATAGATGAGCTCGGCGACCCCACCTGGCAGGTCGACATCGGCACCGAGGGCCATCTCCTGCACCAGCCGAAAGGCCTCGTCGAAGTCGAGCGCCCCGGAGGCCGCCAGCGAGGTGTACCAGCCAGTGGAGCTGGCGACGACGACGACCACCTCGTGGTCCCCGGCGATGCGCTCGGCGTCGAGGAGGCTCGAGATGAAGGTGAGCGGCGAGGCGTTGATCGGCCGGAGGTGGACCGCTGGGTCGAAGGTCTCCGCCCGATCGATCTCTGACAGCGCCTGCAGGCCGAAGCCGCGGCGCAGCTCGTCGGCGCGCTGGACCCAGTCGTGCGTCGGCGGCAGGGAGCCGAGGGATGCCGGGGTGTAGGACCCCCGGCCGGGGAAGACGACGGCGGCCCGGGTCACTTCGGGGCCGCGGCGGGGGTGGTCGCCTGGGTCTCCCGGCGGCGCTCATGGCGGCGCTTCCCGACCGCCGCGACCGCGGCGGCAACGATCTGGTCGACCCCGACCAGCACCGCGGCGGTGGCCGGACCGAGAGGGACGAACGAGTCGACGGCCCGCACGGACGCGATCTTGCGACCGATGCGGCGCTCGCCGAGGTCGGCGACGATCGCATCGGCGAC
>JBDTWT010000130.1:0-4971 GCA_040006555.1 Chloroflexota bacterium | reverse complement strand
CCTCACCTTCCTGCTCGCGGACGACGAGGCAGGCACGCTCGCCTTCGGACGCCGGACCCATGGCGAGGCGGCGATCACCATCCTCAACCTGACCGATACGCCGCGCACGGTCACGGTGCCCACGGAGGGCTGGATTCCGGAGGGAGTGAGCCTCTCCGATGCGCTCGGCGAGTCGTCGGTCACGAGCACCCCGGATGGCGTGACGCTCGACCTGGCGGGGTACGGTGCCGCCGTCCTGCTCGCCGATCCGGGGGTCGATCTCGCGGCTCCCGCCGCGCCGGACGAGCTCAGCGCCGAGGCGTCCACGGGCCAGGTTGCCCTCGGCTGGAGCGCGGTCGAGGATGCGACGAGCTACCGGGTCTGGCGCTCGGTGCTCTCCGGGGGCGGCTTCCAGCTGGTGGGCACCGTCGAGGACACGACCTCATTCGACGACGCGTCCGTGCGTAATGGCACCCGCGTCCACTACGTGGTCACGGCCGTCGACGCGGCCGGGAACGAGAGCGAGCGCTCGCCGGAGGCGACAGGGCTTCCCGAGGTCGTCGTCGCGGAGGCGCGCCTCACGAGCGACGTCCCGATCGAGCAGCAGCTCTCCGCGGTGGAGCCAGGGCAGCCGGTGGAGGCGACCGTGCAGGCGCCCCCCTACAGCGATCTGGACGGCGCGACCGTCGGGGTCCGCGTGGAGCTCGGGTTCGGGCCCGAGGCCGAGCTGGTCAGCGCCGAGGACGAGAGCTGGACCTGGGGGCCGATGACCTACGCCGGCGAGGAAGGCGGTGCAGACCGCTGGACCGGGTCGGTGCGTCCCGAGGAGACGGGAAGCTATCGCGTGACGGCGCGCCTGTCGACGGACGGCGGAGTCACGTGGCGCGCGCTGGGGATCCTCGGAATCGGGGAGACGGTCGGCGGCCGCCGGCTCGTGGCGGTCGCCCCGGACGACGCGAGCGCGCCGACGGCTCCCGATGGACTCGTGGCGACGTCGGTCGCCGAGACCGGGGTCTCCCTGGCGTGGGACCCGGTCGCGGACGGTGACCTGCATCGGTACGAGATCCTCCGTGGCCGGGACGGGGCCGAGCTGGAGCGCATCGGCGTGGCAACCGAGCCCGCGTTCACCGACGACTCGGTCTCCGGCGGGCAGACGTACACGTACGCCGTGCGCGCGCAGGACACGAGCTACAACCGGTCGGACCTCTCGGCTGCCATCGAGGTCGGCGCGGCCGCGCGGGAGGTGGCCGTCACGTTCACGGTCAGCGTCCCCCCGAATACGACCGCCGGGGACTCCGTCTTCATCGCCGGCGACTTCCAGGGCTGGGACCCGGGTGCGACGCCGATGACTCGCGTCGACGACACGACCTGGGAGATCACTATCCCCTTCGCCGAGGCCACGCCGCTCCAGTACAAGTACACGCGGGGCAGCTGGGAGGCGGTGGAGAAGGACGCCGGCTGCGGCGAGATCCCGAACCGAGAGCTGACCGTCCAGCACGGCACCGAGGGTGCGCTCGCCCAGGCCGATGAGGTCGCGAAATGGCGCGACCTCGCCAACTGCCCGTGACTCGGGCGGCTCCCGGGTGTAGCGTTGGCGCATGCCGTGGCTGCCGCGCGTCCGCCCTCATCCACCGACCTCGCCGCCACTCGCCATCCCGCTGACGGAGCTGGACGTCCAGGAGCTGGAGGTCATCCAGATCGACTCCAGCAGCCGCCTCGCGGGACTGGCCCCATGGAAGGGCGACGACTCGCTGCGCGAGGTCCCGTACGCGGCAGGCGCTCGCGATTCGGGAAGCCTCGCCGGCATCTGGGAGGCCCTCGGCCGCTCCTGAGCTGATCGCGCGGTCCCGCGCACGCGACCTGCGAGTCCCCTAGGATGGCGGCGGCGAAGGTCGCCGATCCCGATGATGACGACTCCCTCACTCACGCCGCGCTCCGGGCGGCCCTCACCCCCCTACGTCGGCGCTCGGCGGCGCGCGGCGTGGCTCTCGTTGGGGCTCGCCGCAGCCGTGGGCGCTGCCGGATGCACCGCCGAGCCGACGCCGAGCCCCACCCTGGTGGTGACGCCATCCGCGGCGCCGACCGCGTCGGGCAGCCCGGCAAAGCCCACGCTGACTCCCGAGCCGCCTCTCAGCCTTGCCTTTCCCGAGGCGGTCGACCCGCGCCAGATCTCGGTCACCGTCACGCCGGAGGTCGCCGTGGACGGCGGAGGGGTGATCACCGTGACGGTGACGAGTACCGCGGACGCGATGATCGACGAGTTCGTCCTGCGCTGGCCGACCGAGCTGCTGCAGACGATCTTCCTGGCCCCCTCGGTCCCCGACCCCGACCTGGTCCGCGAGGGCGGGGGCAACCTCGTCGTGCCGTGGACGAAGTGGGTCATCGGCCCCGGCGAGCAGGGGGAGCCGGACGGCACGACGTCCCTCGGGTATGGGCCGCTCGAAGCCGGCGCGACGCTGACGATCCCGCTCTACGTCACCCGGCTCGCCCCGGGACCCACCTCGTTCGACCTGCAGCTCCTGGCGGGCGAGAGCATCCTCGCGCTGCCCGACGGACAGCCCGCGGAGCTGCGCGTCGAGGTTCCCTGATGCACCCCTTCCTGCCAGCCTGGCCCGATGCGGACCCCGCCCTTCACGCCCGCCTCGAGGCGGCGATCGACCCGGACGGCAAGATCCTCGGTGCCATCGAACGAATCGTGCCGATCAGCGGCAAGCGCATCGCCGACGTCGGGACCGGGATCGGCCACTACCCGATGCTGCTCGCCCGGCGGACGGGCCGGACGTACGGCGTGGAGTCCGATCCCGAGCTCCTCGCCGAGGCCCGGCGAAGGGCGGCAGACGCGCACCAGCCGAACATCAGGATCGTGGAGGGCGAGCCGACGGCCCTTCCCCTGCGCGACGGAGCCGTCGACATCGTGCTCACCAGCCTCATCGACCCGGATGACTCGTCGCTGCCCGCGGTGGCCGAGGCGCTGCGGGTGCTGCGCCCGGCCGGCCGGTTGATCGTGATCGGCTACTACGGCCGCGACGACGTCTCGGCGCTGCTGGAGCCCGAGGTCGTCGACCATGCGCGCGAGGCGACCCAGCGCCGGACCGGCTGGTGGCTGCGGAACGGCTTCAAGATCAAGGTCGTGCACGCGAAGCTTGACCTGGGCGACGCGGAGACCGCGCACGAGCTCCTGCCGAGGCTCTACGGGGACCGCGGGCGGGCGTACCTGATGGGTCCGCATCCGCCGATGCTGCGCCTCAACCTGGGCCTCTACCACCTCGCGAAGGCGTCGGGGGACGGCGGCGGCTCCGTGTCGTCCGGCCTTCACTCCGGCGGGATCGTCAGCTAGCCGCACCATGGCTGAATGACATTCGCGCGCTGCGCGGGCCCGGCTTGAGCTGTCCGGACCGATCGACAGCGCGCGCTTGGCCTATGCCCGAGCAATCGCTCCGTCGAAACCCTTGCGATAGCGGCGCGCGCGGACGTATCATCCGCGGGTCCGAAGGCCAGGCTCTTCTCCCCCCGGAGCCTGGCCTTTGGCGTGCCCCGACGGGTCAGCGCGTCGTTCGCGACATCGTGCTGCGAACGGCCAGGAACGCGAGCGCCGCGCCGACCAGTCCGGCGATCGCAAGGCCGAGGGGCATCGACCCGTCGAGCCGATCGGCGCCAGTGGTACCGGTATCGGGCAGCTGGCCCGCAGCGGGGGCCGGCGTCACGATCGGGCCCTCGTCGTCGAGGATCGTCCCCGTGCCCTGCCCATCGGCGATCGCTGCCCCTACAGGCGCGCTGAGGTCGACAACGAATGTTTCGTTGGGCTCGTCGACAGTGTCACCCACGACCCTGACGGTGATCGTCTCCGAGGTGTCGCCCGGCGCGAAGGTGACCGTGCCGGTCGCCGCCTGGTAGTCCGACGGTCCGGTGGCCGTGCCATTGGCCGTGGCGAAGGCAAACGAGACGGTGCCGGTCGACGCGCGCGACAGCGTCACCGTGAAGACCGCGTCGACCGTGCCCGAGTTGCCCTCGATGACGCTGACGTCGGTGATCGACGCCGTGACCGGGATCAGCTCATAGGCGCCGATGTCGCACACGAGCGTGCCGTTTCTGTCGCCGTCCTGCGGCCGCGAGATGCCGCGCTGATCGGTACCCAGGCAGAGCTGCTGACCAACGAGCTGAACCGCATCGATGGCCGGGCTGCCGGCAAGCAGCGCGTGGGTCTGCGTTGAACCTCCGTTGCTGGCGAGCGTGCCGAGCATCGGGTTGGCGACGCTTGGCCTGTCGCTCGGCTGGTCCAGTTCGCACGTTGCGTCGGAGGACAGGTTGCTGCCCAGCGAGTTGATGAATCCATCGGGGGTTGCGCACTCGTCGCCATTGTTCAGGGCGATGATCGACGCGAACAGGTCGACGGTGCCGATGGCGGCCGTGAGGCCGGCGCCGTCGGTGGCGCTCGTGTTGTTCGTGATGGTCGAGAACTCGATGAGCGCGTCGCCGTTGGTGAACAGGCCGCCGCCACTGTTCCCGCTGACGGTGGAGTTGCGCATCGTCAGCGAGCCGATGGGGTGCAGGTAGATGCCGCCGCCATCACCTGCGGTGTTGCCGCTGACGGTCACCCCCGTGAGGGTTACCGCTCCACCGACGTAGATGCCGCCGGCGCTATTGCCTCCGAAGTTGCCGCTGACGGTCACTCCCGTGAGCGTTGCCGTTCCACCAGAATTGACGATGATGCCCCCGGCAAGGCCAGCGTTTGCGGTGTTGCCGCTCACGGTCCCCCCCGTAATGGTCGCGGCGCCAGTTCCACCGACGTTGATGCCGCCGCCTTCGCTTGCGGTGTTGCCGCTGACGGTCACCCCCGTGAGAGTGGCGGTCCCGTTGATGTCGATACCGCCACCCCAGCCGGCGGTTACGGTGTTGCCACTGACCGTCACATCGGTGAGAGTGGCGCTCCCGCCGACGTAGATGCCACCACCGTGGTTGCCTTCAACGGCCCCGGATGAGGTGTTGCCACTG
>JBDTWT010000129.1:0-4980 GCA_040006555.1 Chloroflexota bacterium | reverse complement strand
CTCGCCCGAGATCCCGGTCGCGTACCCGCCGGCCGGCGGATCGGTCGAGCTCGGCACCGCGAAGTCCGCGGACCGCAACGCCACGCTGGGCTTCGACCCGGCCGCGCCGGGCGTCACCTACTACTACCGGACCCTGGCCCTCGACGCCGCCGGCGCGGTGATCGCGGCCGCCGGCGCCGGCGCGTCCGCCGCGGCCCCGGTCTCCGCCATGGGCCCGTTGGTCGTCGCCCCCGACGTCGAGGGGACGCGCTTCTCGTGGGCGCCGTACCCTGGATCCGGCGCCTGCTTCACGTACTACAAGCTGGTCTACACCCTCGACGGCTCACCGCCCGCCTACCTCGAGGGCGACCCCTACCTCGCCGCCATCGGCGACCAGGCCGCGGCCACGTTCGCCTCTGCCGACCTCGTCCCGGGCCAGACCTACACGTTCCGGCTCCAGGCCATCCGCGCCACCGACACCGGCTCGTTCCTGGTCGCCCAGACCGACACCGTCAGCTACACCGCGCCGTAGCGCGCCTCTTTCCCGTCCCACGGGCGTAACGGCCACTCAATGGCTGATCTGCTCGCCCCGCGGGATCCCCGGCCAGCGAGCCTCCCCGCGCGTCTAGCGTCGGTGGCCAGGCGTCCCACCCCACGAGAGTTCGGCCACCCACTGGCCGGAACGCCCGCCCCACGGTAAGCCGGCGCTGATCCACCGATAAGGGCGTGCGTGCCAAGCTCGCCTATGGCTACTCGCTCCCGGGCCGTTGATGCAGCCCGACGCTCCTGGCACCACCGGCGCGTCGAGATCGGTACCGACCTCCGGACGGCACGCGCCGCGGTCGGCGCGAGCCAGGCCGCAATCGGCTCGGCGGCCGGCGTATCGGCGTCCGAGGTATCCCGGCGCGAGCTCGGCGACGCGCCCAACGTCACGGCGCTGTCCCTATCGGAGCATGCGGCGGCTGTCGGGCTCAAGCTCGTCATCAGCATGTTCCCGATAGGCGGCGCCGTACGCGACGAGGCGCAGCTGCGCTACATCGAACGCCTGCTCGAGCGGGTCTCCGACGTCTTCTCGCGTGAGATGGAGGCGGTCGTCCCGCTCCCCGGCGACCTTCGCGCAGTCGACGTCCTGCTTCGCGGGCCGGGATGTGTCATCGCGGTGGAGGTCATCACGCGTCTCGTCGATGTACAGGCGCAGATCCGCGTGGCCAAGCTCAAGGCGCGCGATATCGCCGCCACTCGTCTGCTCATCGCCATCGCCGGAACCCACGGGAACCGCCGTGCTCTGGATGCTGCGCGTCCCGCGCTCATCGGGGCGTGGGATGTGGACGCGCGGCGCGTCCTGAGCGCGCTTGGTGCCGGCCGATCACCAGATCGGGACGCGATCATCCTCATCTAGCCAGCCCGTCCGCAGGCCGCTCGTCGTGCAGGCCGCCCGTCCCGCGGGCGTCCAGGCCAGTCGTTGGCCAGTCCGCCCGCGCCACGGGAGCCACGGCCAAGGGAACGCATCCGAGCGCCGCGCTCCACGGCCAGGCGGCCCACCCGATGCGAATTGAGCCACCGAGTGGCCAATACGCCCGCCCCATGGGAACCTCTCCACACACCGTCCACACCGCAACGCCACTTCCCAACAATTCGTGCACACGCGTCCCACACGTTGAGCGCGATACCCCAGCATGTTGTGGTAGCAAGCACCGACGCCCCACCACATGTTGTGGTTTTCGGCTTGACCCGAGGTTCGTGGCGTATTACAGTAACCGTCCGAAACACGGCGCTCAGCGATGGCGCCGGACCGAGCCGAGGGACGCCCAGAGACCCGCCTACCGCGGGCCGATTCCGCCCTCTCCCTCGGCCGAAATAGCAGCGCAGAGGGATGCACACCGAGATGGTCCGATCCGCCGCCTCCACGACGCCTGTCAACGGCACCACCAACGGCCACAGCACAGCGGCCACGGGCCCCGGAACCAATGGAGCCCATGGGACGAAGGCGAACGGGAAGAAGGCACGGGCGTATCGGCAGCTGGCGGCTGGTGAAAAGCGGACCTGGCCGGGCCTGACGATCGAGCGGCGGTTCACACGCGCAGGGACGGACCCGTACGACACGGTCGAGTGGGACACGCGCGAGGCGGTCATCACCAACGAGCACGGCAAGACCGTCTTCGAGCAGAAGGACCTCGAGATCCCGAAGGCCTGGTCGCAGCTGGCGACGCAGGTCGTGGCGAGCAAGTACTTCCGCGGCCACATGAACACGCCGGAGCGCGAGTACAGCGCCAAGCAGATGATCGACCGCGTCGCGAATACGATCGCGGACTGGGGCGCCAAGGACGGCTACTTCGCGACCGATGAGGACGCCGATGCGTTCCGCAACGAGCTCAAGGACATCCTCCTCAAGCAGCGCGCGTCGTTCAACTCGCCGGTCTGGTTCAACGTCGGGATCGACGCGCACCCGCAGTGCAGCGCGTGCTTCATCAACTCCGTCGACGACACGATGGAGTCGATCCTGACCCTCGCCAAGACCGAGGGCATGCTCTTCAAGTTCGGCTCGGGCGCGGGCTCCAACCTGTCGACCATCCGAAGCTCGAAGGAGACGCTGCGCGGCGGCGGCGAGGCATCGGGCCCGGTCAGCTTCATGAAGGGCTTCGACGCCTTCGCCGGCGTGATCAAGTCCGGTGGCAAGACGCGACGGGCGGCAAAGATGGTGATCCTCAACGTCGGGCATCCGGACGTGGAGGAGTTCATCGACTGCAAGCTCAAGGAGGAGCAGAAGGCCTGGGCGCTCATCGACGCCGGCTACGACGGGAACTTCAACGGCGGCGAGGCGTACGCATCGGTCTTCTTCCAGAACTCGAACAACTCCGTGCGCGTGACGGATGCCTACATGGAGGCGGTGGAGCAGGACGCTGACTGGAGCACGCACGCGGTCACCACCGGCGAGGTGGTGGAGACGGTCAAGGCCCGATACCTCCTCAACAAGATGGCGCAGGCGGCCTGGGTCTGCGGCGATCCCGGCATCCAGTACCACGACAACATCAACCGCTGGAACACGTCGGCGAACACCCACACCATCAACGCGACTAATCCGTGTGTCACCGGAGACACGCTCGTCGCGACCGATGAGGGCTGGGCGCGCATCGACAGCCTGGTGGGCAAGCGCGCGAATGTCATCGGCGCCGATGGCCAGCCGCACCCAGTGGACCGAATCTTCCCGACGGGAACGAAGCCCGTCCTCGAGCTGAAGACGCGCTCCGGCTACCGCGTGAGGATCACGGAAGACCACCTCATCGCGACCCAGCGCGGCGACGTCGCGGTCAAGGATCTGACCACCGAGGACCGCATCTTCCTGAACGCGCCGGGGTTCGGCCGGAAGGAGCTCTCGCCGCAGCTGGCCGAGGCGATCGGCCTGGCGGTGGGCGACGGGTGCCTCGTGAAGGACGCCAAGTCACGGACCGAGGTCGTGATCATCACCATGCACGAGAACGAGTTCGGCGTGCTGGAGATGGTGGCCAAGGAGGTCAATCACCAGAAGCAAATGCTGCGAGCCGTCGGTATGCCCGGCCAGCCAGGCCCCGTCCATGTCAGCCGGACGGCCACCGGTCCTCGAGTCTCATTCGGATCGAAGGTTGTCGTCGACCAGTTCACGAAGCACGCCGTGCTCGACAAGGGATCGACTGGCAAGCGCTTCACCGATGAGGTCTTCAGTCTCGACCGATCGACGCAGGCGGCGCTGCTGCGCGGCCTCTTCACCGCGGATGGGACGGTGCTGAACAGCAAGGATCGAACGCAGGCGGTCGGCCTCGACTCGACCTCGCTCGAGCTGCTGCTTCAGGTGCAGCGCATGCTCCTCGGCTTTGGGATCAAGTCGCACATCTACGAGAACCGCCGAGCCGGCAAGCTCTCGGCGCTCATGCCCGACGGGAAGGGCGGGATGAAGGAGTACGCGGTCAAGGAGACGCACTCGCTTCGGATCACGCGGGCCTCGCGAATTCGGTTCGAGAAAGAGATCGGCTTTGCTCCGGAGAGCCCGAAGGTCAGGGCCCTGCGGCTGTTGAACGGCACGATCGGAACGTACAGCGATGAGCTGGTGGACGACTTCCGGTCGATCACGCCCGTTGGCGAGCAGCCGGTGTTCGATCTGACCGAGGCTGCAACCAATCACTTCGTCGCAAACGGGCTCGTAATTCATAATTGTTCTGAGTACTCCTACATTGACGATTCGGCCTGCAACCTCGCCAGCCTCAACCTGATGACGTTCGTCGGGGACGACGGCGAGTTCGACGTCGAGGCCTACAAGCACGCGGTACGGATCGTGTTCACCGCCCAGGAAATCATCGTCGACAACGCGAGCTATCCCACGCCGAAGATCGGAGAGAACTCGCGGGACTACCGGCCGATCGGGATCGGGTACGCGAACCTCGGCGCGCTGCTCATGAACCGCGGCCTGGCCTACGACTCCGATGCCGGACGGGCATACAGCGCCGCCGTCACGGCGCTCATGCAGTCAGAGGCGGCGCTCCAGTCGGCGCGCATCGCCCGCGACCAGGGCGGCGCATTCGCAGGGTATGCACCGAACCGGGAGCCATACCTCAAGGTGATGGCTCAGCATCGGGATGCGGCCTATCGAATCGACCGTCAGTTGATCCCGACCGAGATGTTGGACGCGGTCCTGACGGGTTGGGACGAGGTTCTCGCCCTTGGGGCGAAGTCAGGCTTCCGCAACGGGCAATTGAGTGTCTTAGCTCCAACCGGCACCATCGCCTTCATGATGGATTGCGACACGACCGGCGTTGAGCCGGACATCGCGCTCGTCAAGTACAAGAGGCTCGTCGGCGGCGGCTACCTGAAGATCGTCAACCAGGGCGTCACCAACGCGCTCCGCAACCTCAAGTACGACGCGAAGCAGACGGAGGAGATCGTCGCCTGGATCGACGAGCACGAGACGATCGAGGGCGCCCCGCACCTCTCCGACGCGCACCTCGATGTCTTCGACTGCGCTTTCAAGCC
>JBDTWT010000128.1:0-4994 GCA_040006555.1 Chloroflexota bacterium | reverse complement strand
CCGGAGGTCGGAAGGCGACGAAGTTCGTCACCGACGGCAGCACCGTGCAGCCCAGCCCGGTCAGCGCCGCCGTCAGCCGATCCCGCTCGGCGATCACCTCCGCGCGGCGGGCTCGCGCCGTGCCCGCATCGGAGATCGCCGCGATCGCGAGCGCTTCGCTGGGTGCCGCGACCGACGATGGCAGGCGAACGGCGTCGAAGCGCTCGGCGAGCCCCTCCGGGACGACGAGGTAGCCGACCCGTGCCCCGGCCAGACCGTACGCCTTCGAGAGCGAGCGGAGCACGAGCACGTTGGGCAGCTCGTCCTGGAGAGCCTGCGCGGAGAGGCTGTTGGGCGAAGCGCCGAGCGTGTCCTCCGCGAACTCGAGGTACACCTCGTCGACCACCACCAGGGCGGAGAGGCCGGAGGCGAGCTCCCGGATCTCTGCCGTCGTGTGGGCATCGCCGGTCGGATTGTTCGGGCTGCACAGCCACACGAGGCGGGCGGCGCTCTCCTCGGCCGCGCGCCGCAGCTCCTCGGCCGCCTGTCGGCGATCCAGGCGCTCTCGCGGGACCTCGACGACGCGCGCGCCGGCCAACCTCGCCTCCACGGCGAGCATCGCGAAGGTCGGGGTCGGCACCACGACCGCGTCGCCGGGCCCGACCGTTTGCGTCGTCACGAGCCTGATGAGCTCGTCGGCGCCGGCCCCGGGAACGATCCGCTCCGGCGGCGCTCCGGACGCATCGGCCAGCGCCTCCCGCAGGCGTTGGTAGGCGAGATCGCCGTACTCGGCGAACTCGCCCCCCGGGACCGTGTTCATGTCGTATCGGACGACCTGCGCGACCGGGAGCCCCGCCAGCCTGGCGAGCTCCTCGTCGGATGCCTCTGCCGGGTACGCCAGCGGCCGCTCCGGAAGGCGCAGCAGGGCCGCGGCGTCCCCGTCGGGCGCCTCCACGGCTCGGTCCGCGCGCGCCCGAACCGAGGCCGCGTGGGCCGGCAGCCCCTCCGAGCCTGCGAGTCGGTCGACCATGTCGGCCACGGAGCGCACGCCGGCGGCGGTCACCCGCTGTAGCTGGACCCAGCGGCCGAAGGCTTCGACGCCGAGCCCGCTGTAGGCCCTCGCAGCCCCTCCGGTCGGCAGGACGTGGTTCGTGCCAGTCGCATAGTCGCCGGCGGCGACGGCCGACCAGGGCCCGATGAAAACCGATCCGACGTGACGTACCTGCTCCGCGATCGCATCGGCTCCCGCGCACTGAAGCGAGAGGTGCTCCGGAGCGATGCCGTCGGAGACGGCTGAGGCGACGCCGAGGTCGCGGACGAGGACCGCGCCCCCGTGCTGCCGCAGGGTTTCCAGCGCCAGCTCCCCGGTACCGAGGTTGGCGGCCGCGATCCGGAGGCGGTCCTCGACCGCATCGACGAGGGCCAAAGCATCGGTGACGAGGACGGCGACAGAGTCCGGCCCGTGCTCGGCCTGCGCGAGCAGGTCCAGGGCGACCAGCTCCGGATCGGCGCCGGCATCGGCGACCACGACGCACTCGCTGGGACCGGCGGGCATGTCGGTCGCCACGTCCGCCGAGACGGCCCGCTTCGCCTCGGTCACCCAGGCGTTGCCCGCGCCGACGATGCGGTCCACGGCGGGCACGCTCTCGGTGCCGTAGGCCAGGGCCGCGATCGCCTGTGCACCGCCAACGCGGAGGACCCGATCGACTCCGACGCGGCGCGCGGCCACCAGGATCGACGGCGCGACACGCCCGTCCTTCGCCGGCGGCGTGGCGACGATCAGCTCGTCGACGCCCGCCAGCTGGGCGGGGACGCCGCACATGATCACGGAGCTGGCGAGTGCGGCGCGGCCGCCCGGAATGTACGCGCCGACACGCTCGAGCGGGGTCCAGCGTCGCCACGCGACGACGCCCGGCATGGTCTGGACGACGCGACGCCCCCGCAGGGCGTCTCGCTGGTCGGCATGGAAGCGACGGACGGCGGCGATCGATGCATCGATGGCCGCGACGAGCGACGCGTCGGCGGACCTCGTCGCCTCGTCGATCTCGGCGTCTCCCACCCACAGGTCGTCGAGCGTCGCCCCATCGAAGCGCGCCGTCAGCTCCCGGACGGCCTCGTCACCACGCGTGCGCACCGCCTCGACGATCGGGCTCACGTCGACCGCGCCTCGGGCGGGTCGAAGCGCGGCGATCCACCGTGCGCGCTCCGCCGGGTCGGCCTCATCCCACGCGAGCCGCCGCACGAGGGTCGCGGGCGCGACCGGCGCCGTCATCGGATCACCTTCTCGATCGGCACGATGAGGATGTCCCGGGCGCCGGCCTCCTTCAGCGCGGGGACGAGGCGCCAGAGCTGGCGGCGTTCGACGACCGAGTGGATCGCGATCATGGTCGGGTCCGCGAGGGGCATGACGGTCGGCCCGGACAGGCCCGGAATCAGGTCTCGGATGCGATCGATCGAGGCGGCGGGCGCGTTCATCATCATGTACTCCTTGCCCCGCGCCTCCACGACGCTGCTGAGCATCGCGGTGAGCGCCACAACCCTTGGGTCCTCGGCCGTGGCGCGGCTTCCCGCCACCAGGACCGCCTGGGACTCAAGCAGCGTCGCGATGGGCCGCAGCCCGTTGACCCGCAGCGTGCTCCCGCTGGCCACGAGGTCCACGACGGCGTCGGCGACGCCGAGCTGCGGCGTCACCTCCACGGCGCCGGTCACCTCGATCACCTGCGCCTCGACCCCATGCCGCTCGAGGAACTCGCGGGTCAACCGAGGAAAGGTGGTCGCGATACGGCAGCCGCTGAGGCCGTCCACGGACTCGATCTCTCGCCCGGTCGGAACCGCCAGGACGAGGGAGCAGGCGCCGAAGCCGAGATCGAGGATCGGCTCGAGGCCGTTGCCCCGCTCGGCGACCAGGTCCTGCCCGGTGAGCCCGAGGTCGACGATCCCGTCCCGCACGTACTCGGCGACGTCGCCGGTGCGCACGAACAGCAGCTCGAGGTCGACGTTCCGCGCGACGGCGCTCAGGCGTCGCTCGCTCAGCTCGACGTCGACGCCGGCATCGCGGAGCAGCGCAACAGCCGGCTCGGCCAGGCGCCCCTTGGTCGGAAGCGCCAGTCGCAGGCGGTGGGTCGTCGCGCTCACGATCCCCTGCGCCCGCGCGCACGGCGCATCGCGCGGTCGATGACGAGCCGATACCCGTCGCGCCCGTAGCGCAGCCACTGCGCAACGCGGCTGATCGTGGCGCTCGACGCGCCCGTCCGGTCGCTGATCTCGTGGTAGCTGACACCGTCGTCGAGCAGCCGCGCCACGTGCCATCGCTGGCCGAGCTCCTTCAGCTCGTTGATCGTGCAGAGGTCGCGCAGGAACCGCATCGCCTCGTCGCTCGTGCGCAGCGTGACCAGCGCATCGGCGAGGTCGACCATCTCGGGCGTGCGCCAGCGATCCTCGGACGAGCCGCTGCCCGGGAGGCCTGGCGTGGATGCGTTCTGACGCGTCATTGCTTCATCACGCTAAAGCATTGTCGCGCTGCTGTCCAGCCCCGACGAGGCGCATCGGGACACTGCCAACGGGATCGCGCATACCCCGGGTTGCATGGTAATGCGTCACGTGCGTATAGTCATGCGCTCATGCCTGCCGTCGAACGCCCCCTGTGGGGTAGCCGAGTCCAGACGCCGCTCAGCCCGGTGGCCGTCGAGCTCTCCAGCTCGACGCGAGTGGACCTGCCGCTGGCCGTCCACGACATCGCCGCGTCTCGTGCGCACGTGGACGAGCTCGCGGCACTCGGCATCCTGACCCCCGACGGCCGCGACCGCCTCGACAGCGCCCTCGCCGACGTCGCCGGCGAGATCTCGGGAGGGACGTTCGCCTGGAACGAGTCCCGCGAGGACGTCCACATGAACGTGGAGGCCCGCGTCCGCGACCTCGCCGGTGCAGAGCTCGCGGGGCAGCTGCAGGCGGGACGCAGCAGGAACGACGAGGTCGTGACCGACGAGCGGCTGTGGCTCAGGGAGGCGCTCGATCGGATCGACGGCCTCCTGCTGGGCCTCGAGCGAACCGTCGCGCGCCGCGCGGAGGAGGAGATCGAGACCGTCCTGCCGGCGCATACGCATACGCAGCCCGCACAGCCGGTGCTTCTCGCCCACCACCTCCTCGCCTACGTCGAGATGCTCGAGCGGGACCGAGGCCGGTTGGCCGATGCGGTCCGCCGCGCGGACCGATCCCCCGCCGGATCCGGAGCCGCCGTGGGGACGGGACTGGCCATCGATCGCGTGCGCGTGGCACGGCGCCTGGGCTTCAGCGACATCACCGCCAACAGCCTCGATGCCGTCGCGGACCGCGACTATGCCGTCGAGGTGGTGTCCGCCGCCGCGATCGCGCTCGGACACCTCTCGCGGCTCGCGGCCGACCTCGTCCTGTGGTCGACCCCCTATCTCGCCTTCGCGCGCATCTCCGATGGGTACGCGACCGGCAGCTCAATGCTCCCGAATAAGCGCAACCCCGATATCGCGGAGCTCATCCGCGCGCGGGCCGCGCGAGCGAGCGGGAACGTGGCGGCGATGCTCGCGATCCTGCACGGGCTCCCGCTCGGATACCACCGTGACCTCCAGGAGACGCGTGGCCCGATGCTCGACACCCTCGCCTCGCTGGAGCTCTGCCTGCGGGCGGCCGACGGCATGCTTGCCGACGTCATCTTCGATCGAGAGGCGATGGCCACCGCGGCGACGGCCGGGCACGCGCTGTCGACCGCGCTCGCGGAGCGACTCGCCGGGGCGGGAGTCCCATTCCGCGACGCGCACTGGCGGATCGGGGAGCTCGTCTCGCGGGCCGAGGCTCGGGGCTGCGACGTGGCCGAGCTCCCCGACGACGAGCTTCGCACCTCCCTGCCCGAGCTGGCGGGGGCGGAGTCGCTGGTGCCGACCCTCTCCCAGGCCCTCGAGGCGGCGGACGTTCCGGGCGGTACGGCGCCCGCGCGGGTCCGCGAAGCGCTGCGCATCGTGAAGGAGCGACTCGGATGACTGAGA
>JBDTWT010000127.1:0-5093 GCA_040006555.1 Chloroflexota bacterium | reverse complement strand
AGAGAGTCCGCGATCTCGACCACGACCCCCGGGCCGCGCATGTCCTCGGCGGCCGCCGCCACACGCGCGGCGAGGAGCCTCTCGTTGAGGAGCGCGAGCGCGGTCTGCGACCCGCTGTCTCGTTCCTGCAGGACCTGGAGCTCCGCCTCCGCCTGCTCGATCTCGCCGAGCATGCGCTCCTGGTCCCGCTGCAGCTCCTCCGCCTGGCTGACGAGGACGATCTGCGCGGAGCTGATGAACTCCTCGCGTCCGAGGGAGCTGTTCCACTGCGCCGCGCCCACGAAGCCGATCACCGCGAGCGCGGCCGCCATGCTGATCGTCCACTGGGGGCGGAACAGCTGGCGCGGCGGCGCCGGAAGGCGTGAGGTCATGAGGATGCCGCCCGCGCCGCGCGCCGCGCGACGAGCACGGCGATGACCGCGACAACCGCGATCGCCACTCCGAGGACGAGGAGCAGGACCCACGCCTCCATCGCGGTGTCACCCGCGTTCGGGGCGCCCGGCGCGGGCTCGCCGGGCGGGGCGCTCGGTCCACTCTCGACCCCGCCCGGATCGACCTCGCCCGGCTCCGGCGTGTCCACGTTCGAGGGGGCGATCGGCTCGGGCTCGACCGGCGTCGGAGCGTCGACGCCGTACTGTGCGTAGAAGGCGGCGTACAGCTCGTCGGCGCCCACGCCGGTTGCCGCCTCGAGCGCCTCCTCGTCCGACGCGCCGTCCCGGTACGCGGCCGTCAGGCGGGCGATCGCCTCTTCGCCGTAGGTGTCGACGATGTAGTCGATCATCGCGGTTCCCTGTGAGTAGGACAGGTTGCCGCCGAGGTCGCCGATCGGGAAGCGGTCGCTGATGGCCTCGAACGCGAAGAGCCCTCCAGCGTTCGCCTGAGACCGCACGAAGGCCGTCTGCTCCGCAGCGTCCCCCGTCTCGGACCACACCGCGATGCCCTCGTTGATCCACGTCGCCGGGTCGTGATACGGGTTGTCGGTCGCGTCGAAGAAGACGATGTGGGTGATCTCGTGGACCATCGCCGTCTCGAGGTAATCGGGCGGTCCGCCGCTCAGCCACATGAAGATGGTCCGGATCTCGTTGAACGCCGCGGCGCCGGTCCACTCGCGCGCGCCGGGGCCGAGCGCCCCGAAGAAGTCCTCGCGGCTGGCGTAGATGAAGACGTCGACCGGTCCCGCGAGCTCGGTGCCAAGCAACGCCTCGCCCTGTTCGACCCCGACCGCCGCCAGCTCGCCGAAGCGCATGGCCTGCGTCTCCGCGTCGCCGTACCAGTGGACTGTCGTCTCCCCCAGCTGCGCGCTCTGCCAGTCGAGGGCCGTCCGATCGTCCTCGTACCGGATCGTGGCGGGCTCGGAGACGACGACCTCCTCACCCTCCGTCGCGCGCCACCGGTACGTCACGAGCGTGTTTGGCGTCACGTACTCGGCGGACGTGTCCCAGACGTAGGTCGCATCGGCCTCGCCCGGGTTGACCTGGATAACGAAGCTCGAGTCGCTCCCCGGCGTGCTGAGGAGGAGCTCGAGGCGCTCCGGTGGGCCGCCGCTCAGCTCGATATCGAAGCGAATCTGGCGGCCGTACGTCGAGTTCGCTGTCGCCTCGCCGAATTCATCGAAGGCGGCCGCCGGCCCGGCGAGGACCAGGGCGCACGCGACGGCGATGCCGCCCGCGCCCAGCCAGCGCATCAGCCTTCCCATGACACGCGCCCGAAGTCCAGAAGGCCGATGGTGAGGTTGCCCAGGCCGCGCAGCCCGTCGGCCACCAGCCACCACGTCTCGTCGTACGCCCACGGGATGACCGGGGCCTGCGCGGCGACGTACTCGTCGACCGCGTCGTACGCCAGTCCAACCTCGTCCTCGGGCTCCGCCGCGGCCGCCTCGAGGAGCGCCACGAACTCCTCGTCGCGCCAGTCGCCGTAGTTGCTGAGGGCGCCCGGCTCGAGCAGAAGTCCATAGATGGCGTGCGGCGAGGTGTAGTCCGCGATCCAGCTGATCGTGTAGAGGTGCGGCGGGCCCGAGTCGAGGACCTCGAGGAAGGTGCCGAAGTCCATGTTCTCGACCACGACGTCGGCACCGAGCTCCTCCCTCCACACCGCGACCGCGGGCTCGACGTTCAGGCCGCTGCCGTTCACGACGATGGTCCCGAGGTCGGCTCGATCCTCGAACCCCGCGCCGTCGAGCAGCCGGCGAGAGCGGTCGGGGTCCGCGTCCAACTCGGGAACGAAGCCGTCTGGCCAGATCGCGGGCGGCACCAGGCTCGCCGCGGCCTGCGCCGACGTCCCGTCGGCCAGCGCGACCAGCTCCTCCCGATCGAGCGCAAGGGCGAAGGCCAGGCGAACGCGCGCGTCGTCGAATGGTGGCCGAGTGGTGTCGAACCCGAAGTAGCTGATGACGAGGGGCTCGGCCGCATGAAGTCGCGCGCCGAGGTCGGCGTCGAATGCCATCCAGGTGGCGTCGCCGGGCGCGACCTGCGTGAGATCGATCAGTCCGTCGCTGAACGCGGTGACCGGATCGACCGCGTCGAGCCCCGCGACCCAGCGGATCTCGTCGATCGGCGGGGGCCCGGCCACGTACTGCGGGTTGGCCGTGAGCACCAGGTCGCCGCCGTCGACGTCCGAGGCGACATAGGGCCCGCTGCCAACGAAGTCGGTGACGGTCTGCCACCGTGGGGTCGCGTTCGCATTGCGGGGGACGACGAACGCCGCCGGCGTCGCCACGATGTCCAGGAAGTAGGAGGCAGGATGCCGGAGTCGCACGACGAGGGTGTCGTCGTCGGGCGCGCTGATGCCGACGTCCTCCTCGTCGACCTCGCCCGCCAGGCGCTGCGGGGCACCGTCGACCACGCTGAGGACGTCCGGCGCGGTCGCTCCGGTCTCCGGATCAAGCAGTCGCAGCCACGAGCGTCGCACGTCCTCGGCGACGAGCTCGGTGCCGTCGCTGAATCGCAGCCCATCGCGGAGCTGGAACTCATAGGTCAGCCCGTCGTCGCTGATCCGCCAACCTTCGGCGAGCGACGGGTACGGCTCCCCCGTCTCGTCGAGCCGCGTGAGGCCCGCGTAGAGCTGGAGCAGGAGCTGCACGTCGCCCGCGCCGCTGATGAACGCGGGATCGAGGGTGCCGGCCGGTCCGCCGAGGTAGCGCAGGGGCGGTCCGGCCGCGTGAACTGCTCCATCGGGTGCGCCGATCGACAGCGCCAGCACCATGGCCGCGAGCACCGCGGCCGCCCTGGTCATTCGCCGCATGCGGGCCCGATGGCGGGGGTGGCGTGGGAGGGGGGTCGGCGCACGGCGGCTAGTATACGGGCGCATTGCAGGACCTCCATGAGCACCGATTTCGTCCTCAGCCGGCCGGGAGCCTGACCCTGCGCCAGTTCGTGGAGTCGCTCCGTAGATGGACGCCGGACATGCGCCACGTGGTTCAGATCGCGCTCACGCGGAGCGAGGCGGAGCGCCAGCAGTACATGCGGCAGTTCCACGCCGGCCACCATGAGCGACAGCCGGGCAGCATGGACAGCTTCATCCGCTGGGCGTACTCCGATCCACGCCTCGAGCATGTCCCGCTGCTGCTCCTGGAGGTGGAGCGCCCCGACTCGGACTACGCGGGCGCGCTCGACCACGAGGCGGACGTGCTCGTTCGCGAGCGCGCGCACGGGAAGAGCCCTGCGCAGCGCGTGGCGGACTACCTGACGCTGCTCGGCATGGAGAACAGCGAGCGTGTTCGCGCGGCCGTCGCGAGCCTCCTCCCACCGGCGACGGCGAGCGAGCAGGTGGCGGCCACCATCCGCCAGATGCGCCGCCGCTGGCTCGAGCTCTTCGGCGACGACCCATTCTTCGCCGACGACTGAGGTCGCACATGGCAGGCCGCGCACTCGGATGGGCCCTGATCGCCTATGGCATCGCGGGCATGGCGCTCGTGGTCGTCGGTGCGCTCGGCGGACTGGCGATCGCGGACCGCATCGAGAACCTCGCGCTGCGGGCTGACAGCACCCTGGCGGCCGCACAGCGCGCGACCGAGGCGACGGCCACTTCCTTCACCGGTGTCGACGAGAGCCTCGGCGAGGGTGAGACCTCCGCGGACGCAGCCGCCGTGCTTGCCCGCGAGGCATCGGCCACGCTCCGCTCGCTCTCGCTGGCGATGACGATCAGCATCCTCGGCACCCAGCCCCTCCGGCCGCTCGCCGCGGACTTCGCCGACAGCGCCGACCAGGCGTCTGCGCTCGCCGATACGCTGGATGGGATGGGTGCGTCCCTGTCCAACACGCGCGCGGACATGAGCGCCATCGGCTCGCAGCTCGATCAGCTCGCCACTGAGCTCCAGGCCCTCCGCGACGCGAGCGGCACCGAGGGCACGGCGCCGCCGGTTCGCCTCTTCGTGACCATCCTGCTCGTGTGGCTGGGCCTGCAGGCGCTGGGTGCGCTCATCGGCGGCCTCGCGCTCCTTCGCCCTCCACGGGAGATCGTCCTCGTCGAGGTCTGACCCTCAGTCGGCGCGACGCAGGATCCGCCGAAGCCGGATGAGCGAGCCGAAGTAGAGCACGACGCCGATGACGAGCAGCGCGCCGAGCATCCACGGCTGGCCCACCACGCCGCGAAGCATCGGGCCGCGCCAGCGCGTCCCGCCTCATTGCCCCCGATCCCGTACCGTATCGGCATGGGCTGGAACGCCGAACTGAACGTGGCCACCCGTGGCCGGTGGGCAACGGCCGCAGCGATCCTCGCGCTGACGCTGGGCGTCGCCGGCTGCGTCGAGAGCAACAGGCCCGACCCGAGCGCCTGCGCGGCACCGAGCATTACCCTTGAGCTCGAGCTCACCGCCGCGGGGCTCACGCCGCAGGATCCAGCGGCGTGTCGCGGCCAGCACGTGGAGGTCGTGGTGCAGTCCGCCGTCGACGGCACGCTGCACATCCACGGCTACGACGAGGAGGCGCCCCTCATCGAGGTCGCGGCCGGCGAGCTGACTGCCGTGAGCTTCGTCGCGTCCCAGAGCGGGCAGTTTCCGATCGAGATCCACACGAACGAGACTCCGGAAGGTGCGAGCGTCGGCGTCCTGACCGTTCATGAGCCGTAGGGCCGCCGCCGCCGCGGCTGCCGCGGCG
>JBDTWT010000126.1:0-5099 GCA_040006555.1 Chloroflexota bacterium | reverse complement strand
CGAACGTGACCATCGGTTTGTTCGAGGACGACCGGCTGGCCCGGTCGTGGCGCGCCATCACGCGCGCGAGCGCGACGAGCGACGAGGTGGCCGCCATGCTCACCGGGCTCCTCGCCCTCGACGGCCACCGCCTGGACGAGCTCGACGCCGTCGCCCTCGCCAGTGTGGTCCCTCCGCTCACCGAGACCTGGGAGCGCCTCGCGACCGAGCGCATCGGCGTCGAGCCCGCGCTGCTCGACGCGGCGAGCCTCGAGGGCATCCTCGAGATCCGTATCGACCGGCCCGGCGAGGCGGGAGCCGACCGCCTCGCGAACGCGCTCGCCGCCCGGACCGAGTTCGGCGGTCCGGCCATCGTCATTGACCTCGGCACGAGCACGAACTTCGACCTCATCGACGCCGATGGGGCCTACATCGGCGGCGCGATCGCTCCCGGCATGGGCCTCTCGCTCGAGGCCCTCGTGGGGCGCGCGAGCAAGCTCCCCCGGATCGAGCTGCGACGCCCGCCATCGGCGATCGGCACGAACACCGTGCACGCCATGCAGTCGGGCGCCGTCCTCGGCTACATCGGCCTCGTGAGCGGCCTCCTCACGGCACTGCGCGGCGAGCTCACCGAGCGGTCGCCGGATGGCAGCCGGGTCACCGTCGTGGCCACTGGCGGCTACACCCACCAGCCGTGGCTGCGCGAGGTGCCCGGGATCGGCGCCGTCGAGCCCGACCTCACGCTGCGCGGCATCCGTTACGCGTGGTCGGCCATGCGCGAGCGCCGCCGCGCGGGCGTGCGGAGCGCCGAGGCGTGACCGAGGGCAACGCGAGCCTCGCCGGCCGTCGCATCGTCGTCGGCGTCTCGGGCAGCATCGCCGCGTACAAGGCTGTGACGCTCGTTCGGCTCCTCGCGGAGCGTGGCGCGGTCGTGGACGTGGCCATGACCCCTGCGGCGACCCGCTTCGTCGGGCCGCTCACCTTCGCCAGCCTCACCCACCGCCCCGTGGTCGCCGACGTGCTCGAGCTCGACGGGGACCAGCAGATCGCCCACATCGAGCTCGCTGAGGCGGCCGACGCCGTCGTCCTCGCCCCGGCCACCGCGAACCTCATCGGGGAGCTCGCGGCGGGCCTCGTCGGCGACGCGGTCACCGCGATCGCCTGCGCCACGGGGGCGCCGATCATGGTCGCCCCCGCCATGGACGCCGGGATGTGGACGAACCCCGCCACCCAGCGCAACGTGACGACGCTGCGCGACTTCGGCTATCTCATCGTCGAGCCGGAGGTCGGCGAGCTCGCCAGCGGGCTCACGGGCATCGGGCGCCTCGCCGAACCGGCGACGATCGTGAGTGCGGTGGAGCACCTGTTCGCCCGCTCCGGCGACCTCGAGGGCCTGCACGTCGTCGTGAGCGCCGGGGGCACTCGGGAGCCGCTCGACCCGGTGAGGTTCATCGGCAACCGCTCGTCCGGGAAGATGGGCACGGCCATCGCGGAGGCGGCACGCGACCGCGGGGCCGCGGTGACGCTCATTGCCGGCGCCATGAGCGTGACGCCGCCGCGCGGCGTCACCGTCGTCGAGGCGACCACCGCCAAGGCGATGCGCGAGGCGGTCGTGCGCGCGGCGCCGCAGGCCGACATCCTCGTCATGGCGGCCGCGGTCGCTGACTTCGCTCCGGCCCGCCCCTCCCAGCGCAAGATCAAGCGCTCCGGCGCGAACCTCCAGATCGAGCTCGTGCCGAACCCCGACATCGTCGCCGAGGTCGGCGAGATGCCCGACGACGTGCGGCCGTTCCTCATCGGCTTCGCGGCGGAGTCCACCGACCTCGAGGCGAACGCGGCGGCAAAGCTGCGGGACAAGGGCCTGGACCTCATCGTCGGAAACGTGGTCGGCGGCCCCTTCGACGCCATCGGCTCCGACGAGAACAAGGTGACCGTCTTCGGGGCGGAGGGCGCCCTGACGGACTGGCCGATGCTGCCGAAGCGGCAGATCGCTGAGCGGCTGTGGGACCTCATCGGCGACCGATTCGGGCGTGGCCGCACGACAGAGGAGCCCGAGGCGACCGCCACCCCGGCACGGCGGCGCCGCCGATCGTGACCCGCGGCTCCGCGCCCGTGGCGCCGGGCCGCGTCGCTCGACCGTGATCGTCGTCCATCGCGCGGACGAGCTTCGCGACGCGATCCTCGAGCGACGCCTGGCGGGCGACAGCATCGGCTTCGTGCCGACGATGGGGATGATCCACGCCGGCCAGCTCTCGCTGGTGCGGCGCGCCGCCGACGAGAACGGCTGCGTCGTCGTGTCGAGCTTCGTCAACCCGGGCGAGTTCAGGGGCCTGGACGAGGCGCACCCCGGCGTCCGCGACCACGTCCGCGACCTCGCGCTCCTCGAGCACGAGGGGGCCGACATCAGCTTCGTGCCGGACGTGTTGACGCTCTACCCACCCGACGACACGACGCGCGTGACGGTCGAGGGCCTCACGCGCCAGCTCGAGGGCGCCTCGCGGCCCGGCCACCTCGACGGGCTGACGACCGTGATGCTCAAGCTGCTCCATCTCGTCGGTCCGGCCCGGTTCTACCTGGGCCAGCGCCACGCGCAGCAGGTGGTGATCGTGCGGCGCCTGCTGCGCGACCTGTTCATGAACGTGGAGCTCGTGGTGTGCCCGACGGTGCGCGACGACGACGGGCTGGCGGTCTCCAGCGCCAATGCGCTGCTCGGCATCGAGGAACGCCACGCCGCGACGTGCCTGTTCGCGGCATTGACCGCCGCGAAGGAGGCGTACGAGGCGGGCGAACGGTCCGCCGAGGTGCTCCGCTGGCGCATGACCGACGTGCTCGCGCGAGAGCCGAAGGCGCGCGTGGACTACGTCAGCGTGGCCGATGCGACCACCCTGGCCGAGCTCCAGCGCGTCACCGGACCGGCGGTCGCCCTGGTCGCCGCTCTCATCGGCCGAGCGCGGCTCACCGACAACATGCCCCTGGAGCCGGACGCGGCCTAGCAGTCCCGTCTCCAGCCGCTGCTGAGACGCCCACGATGGTACTAGTGCCCGAGGTGGGACCGCCCGTATGATTCGGCTGTCACCTCGGCGATCGGCCTCACGGCCGGTTCATCGTCGGTGATGCATGGGAGGCCGGCGGGTGCCCACGTCCGGCCTCCCTTCACGTCCCGCCGTCACAACCGGGCGAGGAGCGCGTCCACGTCGATCGCGCCACCTACGAGCTCGATGATCGTCGCGATCTTCTCCGTGTCGGTCGCGTGGGTCTTCACGAGGATCTCGTCCACCGCCTGGGCCGTGCGGTACGTGTCGGTCTGGACGAGGAAGGCGAAGATCCCGGCCCGCCGCAGCTCGTCGAGCACGGGTGCCGATGGGTGGAATCCCCCGCTCAGCACGATGCCGATGACCTTGGGACGGGACGGGGACGCGAGGTTGGCCGTCACCGCGGCCAGCAGGAGATCCTCCCGGTCCCCCGGCGTGATGAGGAGCGTCCGCTCGCCGAGGTGATCGATGGCGTGCCCGGCCTGCATGGCACCGATCGCGACGCGGCCGATCGTGAGCCCAGGGGCCGCCTCGCCGCTCAGCAGCTCGCCCTCGAGGTGCGTGACGATGAGCTCGAGCGACGGGTTCGCGAGGAACTCGCTGTACGGGATGCAGGCGAGGAGCTCCACGCCATGCTGGGCGAGGCCGCGCCTGAGGACCTCCGGGAGGTGTGGGTGGCTCTGCACGTCGACCTTGTTCACCACCGCGCCGAGCACCTCCACGCCGTGCTGGGCGAACAGGGCGCGGTTGAGGACGATCTCGTCGATTGGCCGTCCCACGCCGCCCTCGGAGACGATGATCACCGGCGCGCCGAGCACCGCGGCGGCACGGGCGTTGGACAGGCCGATGACCGCGCCGACCCCCGCGTGCCCAGTGCCCTCGATGACGACGAGGTCCTTCTCCGCGGCCACGCGCCCGAACGAGGCGAGCACCTGCGCCTCGAGGTCCTCGCGCACCCGCCCGAGGATGAAGTCGGTCGTGAAGCCTCGCGGCAGGGTCACCGGGCTCATGTCGTTCAGCGCGTCGGGAAGGCCGAAGACCTCGCTCATGAGGACGGCGTCCTCGTCGGCGCGCGTGCCGTCGACGACGAGGTAGCGCTGGCCGACGGGCTTGACGAAGCCGAGGCGCAGCCCCCGGTCGCGGATCGCCGCGATGAGGCCGAGGCTCGCCGTCGTCTTGCCGCGGTTCTGCCCGGTGGCGGCAAGGAAGACGCGCCGAGCGGGCATGGCCACGCTCAGCGGGGCTTCGTGCGGCGCTCCACGAGCTCCACGCCCTCGCGCAGGCGGTTCACGAGGTCGGCGTCGAGCATGTCCGGCTCGAGGTGCTCTCCCAGCTTCTCGAGCATGTCCGCGGCAACGCTCAGGAGGACGTCGGCATCGGCGATGAAGAACTGCGGCTCGTTGTTGTAACGCACCAGCGTGAGGCGGCCCTGGAGCGTGAGGCCGCTGTCCGTGTGCGAGAGCTGCGTGCCGAAGTTGTGGCCCTGGATCCCGTCGGGGTTGTTCAGGAAGTTCAGGGCGTTGTCGATGACGAGGCCGAACCGCGCACGCCAGCTGACGAGCCGCTCGTGGACGTCCGGCGGGAGGCCGATGTCGCCCAGCTCCTCGAACACGCCGCGGTCGACAGTGAGAAGCCCGACGAGCGTGGAGCCCGCCCGCCCCCCGAGCATCACCTGCAGCGAGCGCTCGAGGGTGAACACGTCGGCGTCGAAGCGCGGGCTCGTGGTGACCTCGGCCAGGAGGTCCTCCACATTGTCGAGCTGGCCCGGATCGGCGAGCGCGGTGGCGAGGTTGTGGATCTCCTCGCGGAAGAGGAAGCGCTCCTCGTGGTCGAGCATCGGCTAAGGGTAGAGCCCGCGGAGGGTGGTGGCCTCGGCGACCCGGGCGACCGCCACCATGTAGGCGGCCGTGCGCATGTCGACCTCGTAGCGCTGGGCCATCTCGTACACCGACGCAAAGGCTCGGTCCATGATGCCCTTCAGGCTGTCGTTGATCCGGTCCTCGGTCCAGAAGAACGACTGCATGTCCTGCACCCACTCGAAGTAGCTCACGGTGACGCCGCCGGCGTTGCACAGGATGTCGGGGATCA
>JBDTWT010000125.1:0-5129 GCA_040006555.1 Chloroflexota bacterium | reverse complement strand
GATGAGGTACTCGCCCGCCCGGACGCGGCGGATGATGGCGATGAGGTCCGTCGGATCGATGTCCTTCAGGACGTAGGCCGCGGCCCCCGCCTTGATCGCCTCGAAGAGCTGGTCCTCGTCGTCGTTCGACGCCATCACGATCACGCCGGTGTGCGGCAGCTCGCGCTTGAGCCGCTGCGTCGTCTCGATGCCGTTCGGCGCCGGGATGCCGAGGTCCATGAGGACCACGTCCGGGTTCATCTCCTGGACGACGGCCAGGGCCTCACGGCCGGTTCCCGCCTCGCCGATGACCTCGATGTCATCCTCGAGCTCGAGGATGTTTCGCACGCCCCGCCTGAACAGGGTGTGGCCGTCGACGATGACGACACGCGTCTTCCCGCTGTTTCGACGGTCGACGCCACGGCGCCGCTCGTCCTTAACCTCGACTTCCATTGGTCTCCTCCTTCGTTGTGCTCTTCTGACCCTGTGCCGGCATTCGGAGCAGGATCCGTGTCCCTTCTCCCTGTCGGGATTCGATCTGGAGCTGGGCGCCCATGAGCTCGGCCCGCTCCCGCATGAATTGCAACCCGAAGTTGCTCGTCCCCTTCGACGCCAGTCGCAGGAGGTCGAAGCCGCGCCCGTTGTCCGCGATGACGACCGTGTCGCCTTCGAGGCTCACGTTGACGTGGCTTGCCGCCGCGTGCTTTCGCACGTTCTGGAAGGCCTCCTGCACGATGCGCAGGACCGATGCCCTGGCGGCCTGCGTCAGGCCCTCGTCGATGCCGTCGATCTGCAGCTCCACGGCGATCCCGTGTCGCGCCTCGAACTGCTGCGCCCGCTCCGCGAGCGCATCGGCCAGGCGAACGTCGATGGCCGGCGGTCGAAGGTCGGCGATGAAGCCGCGGACCTGGTCGAGCCCGTTGCGCAGGATGTCGCCCAGGAAGATCAGCTCGGCCTGCGCGCCCTTGGCCTCCTTGCCGATCACCCGGTCCAGGTACTCGACCTGGAAGATGGCGTTCGTGAGCACCTGTGCCGGGCCGTCGTGGATGTCCTCGGCCATGCGCTGGCGCTCGCCCTCCTGTGCCTGCACGACCCGCAGGTTGATCGCCGCGGGCGAGTCGTCCGAAACCATGCTCGGCTCGGCGAGGCCCGGCTCGTCCGACTCGAGATAGCCCCACAGCAGCTCGAGCTGGCGCGCCACGACGTCGAGTCGCTTGAGCCGTGACTGAAGCGTCGCGAGCTCTCGGCCGCGCTGCTCGTACTGCGCGCGCAGCATGTCGGTGCCCACCGGCCGCAGCGCTCCGCCACGGCGGTCGAGCCGCGCCCGGAGCTGCATCCAGTCCTGGAGGTCGTGTCGGTACTGCGCGCGGAACTGCTCCGCGAGCTCGTGCAACCGTCGCGAGTCGCCTCGGACGCTTTCGGACGCGTCGACTCCGATGCGTTCGAATGTCTCCTGCGCAGTGCCCCCATCGGGCTCGTTCGGCATACGTCCCCTGCATGAGTACCGGGTCCGGACCAGTACCAGACCTCGTGGCCATGCTGTCGGGCCGATGTGCGTGCGGTCAACAGTACCAAGGGCGCCGGAAGTACTACCCGCCCTCCCGCAGGATCTCGAAGACACGCACGGAATCGGTCTCGTAGGCGGGCTCGGAGGCCAGCCAGTCCGCGGCGTTTCCCTCCGAGTCGACCGCGTTGCCGCCCTCCCACAGGCCGAGCGGCGACCGGGCCTCGCCGGCGAGCCTCGACACCACGAGCCACTTCGCCCCGTAGGCTCGGGCGACCTCCTCGATGACCGGATACGGGTCGTACGGGAGGGCGATCGCCGGATTGCCGCTGATCAGGTGGAGGGCGGCCGCGTCCCGATACATGACGACGTCGTCGGTCAGCCCGCGCTCGACGAAGAACGACGCGGCAGCCTCATCCCGCTCCCGCCCGCTGACCCAGCCGCCGTAGAGGCTCATCGACCCCGTGATGGAGAGGACGACCGCGGCAAGCAGGCCCACCCCGGCGAGGAACCGATGCGTCTGCGGGCGCCGAAGGAAGCGCCACCAGCGCCCGAGCCAGCTGAACGTCGGCACGATGCCGGCGATGGCGACGGGGTAGGCGAACCCCAGCCATGCGGGAGCGCTGTGATACCAGGCGCCCTGCGGGGCGTGGAACGTGAACAGGCCACCCATGACCAGGAACATCAGCGCGAAGTAGACGAGGAAGGGGGCGAGGTCCGGCCGCCGCCGGAACGCGATCAGGCCGCCGACGAAGGGCAGCACCAGGAAGCCGCCGAGAAGGACGAGGGTCCGCCCCGCGATGGTTGCCCACGACTCGAGCTTGGAGCCGATGATGTTCGTCCAGCCCCAGTCGAGGTACGTCGCGAGGCTGATCTCGTGGCCGACGGAGAACTGCTCGTTGTAGCTGGTGATCCACAGGGTGTGGCCGCCGGCCGACGGCATCGGCGTTCCGAACACGTCCAGGTTGCGGAGGAGCCAGGGCGCCATGACCAGCAGGAATGCGGCGGCGCTTGCGAAGCCCCACGCCCATGACGGACGGCCGCCGACGCCCTTCCAGGGCGCCCATCCGCGGCCGATGAGCCAGGCGGTCGCGGGGGCCACGGTGAGCAGGACGCCGTCGATGCGGGTGAGCGCGGCGATCGCGGCGGCGACGCCCGCCACGACCAGCCACGGCCCCGGCCGCGCCGAGCGGACGGCACGCAGGCCCGCGTACAGCACCAGCGTGCCGGCCAGCCCGAAGATCGCGAAGTTGTCGATGGCCGGGTACAGGACGAACAGCGCGCCGGGGAAGAGCGCCAGGATCCCCGAGCCGATCGCGATCCAGCGGCTTCGGAACAGCTCGAGGCCGACGAAGTACGTGAACGGGGGGAGCAGCGCCGAGAGCAGCACCATGGGGACCTGGCCGGCACTCCAGCCCGGGCCGAGGAGCATCATCCCGGCCGCGGCGACCATCGGCCCGAGGGGAGGCCAGTGCGCGTTGCTCGGAATCGGCAGCGCAGCATCCGGAGGGATCTGCGAGCCGACCTCGAGATAGGCCCAGATGACCGGGATGTTGAAGCCCTTCCCGGCCGCGAGGTTCTCCGCCACCACCGTGTAGTAGCTGGCATCGAGGTAGGGCGGCCAGGTCACCACGGCCGCGGCGATCGCGCGCAGGAGCAATGCAGCCGCGAAGAGGATGACGAGGTCTCGCCGCGTCTCCGCGCTCATGGGCAGCTCGCGCTGGCGGGCACGAGCGGCGACGGCCAGGGCTCGTCCGCCGGAGCGAGCCCCTCTGGCTGGAAGTCGCCCAGTCCCGGCTCGCGATACATGCGCTCCCAGCGGCGTAGCCGCTCGTCGCTCTGGAGCGCGTGGCTGCCGAGCAGGAGCCGCTCGAGCCTGAAGGCACGGCTCGCGTCCTCCGCCGAGCAGCGCACGCTCGCGACGAACGCCGCGGCCTGCCACGTGCGCGCGTCGGTCGGCGAGGCATCGAGCGCCTCCGCCAGGCGCGTGTCCGCGGCGCGCAGATCACCATCCCGGGCCGCGTCGACCGCCTGCCACGCCGCGGGGGCGTCCGCGTCGAGCTCCCCGAGCAGCAGCTCCAGGTCCCAGCGGACCGCGTCGGCGTCGAGGCGAGCCGCCTCCGAGAGCGCGGCGAGCGTCGCGGGGAGCTCGCGAGCAACGGCGGCGCGTGACACCCGATCCCCGTCCGCCTCGGGGAGGGTCGCCATGAGATCGGGCTGGAGCGCGACCGCCTCGGCGTACGCGCGCGTGGCCTCGGCGAGCCGCCCCGCGGCCTCCAGCTCCCGGCCGAGGCGAAGCGCGAACTGAGGATCGCCATCGGCCCGCTCGGCGGCGGTGGTGAGAAGCGTCACGCGTCGCTCGGGATCGCTCGTCACCTCGGCCAGCGCGCCCCACGCGCGGCCGTCGCCCGGGGCCATGGCCGTCGCCTCGCTGAACCGCTCGTGCGCGAGCTGCGTGCGGCCGAGCCGCGCGGCGGCCTCGCCGGCCAGCAGGCGGTAGAGGGGGTTCGCGGGATTCCACCGCACCGCCGACTCGAAGCGCTCGAGCGCGGTTGGCCAGTCGCCGGCGTTCGCCTCGGCACGACCGCTCGCCGCGACCAGCCGCGCGCCGTCGGCGGACACCACGGGGATGACGCTCAGCACGGCCAACGCGGCGATCGCCAGCCGCAGCCCGCCCAGCGAGGTGCGCCCGGTGCCAGGCGCCGCTCTTTCCGCCGTGATGCTCCACGCGGCGACCGTCACGAGAAGGGCGACCACGACCGGAATGTCGAAGAAGCTGTCGGCGAGGAGTGTCACGGCCACGCCCGCAAGGCAGGAGATCACCAGCCGTCCACGATCGGGCTGCGCGCTACGTGCGCGCCAGAAGCTCCGCGCCGAGGCCACGGCCGCGACCGCCAGGGCGGCGAGGAGCAGCGCTCCGCCCTCCGCCGCGGCCTGCACCGGCACGCTGTGGAGGTGGTCGGTCAGCACCGCGGCCGCGTGCGGCTCCACGAACTCGCGCCTGACGAGCGCGGTCGTGCCGGGTCCGGTGCCGGTGAGCGGATCGCTCGCGAGCATCCTCGCTCCCTGCTCCCACACGGCCAGGCGGGCCTCCGCCGTCGAGGGCAGCGGCAGGTCCCCAGCGACGACGAGCACCGCGGCGACCGCGACGGCGGCAGCGCCGGCCGCCATGAGGAGCCGGCGCCGGGTGCGAATGAGGGGGAGGACCAGGTACACGCCGATGGCGACGAGGACGCCGGCGATACCGATCACGCCGCCGCTGAGAAGCACGGCCGGGACGCCCACCATCACCAGGAGGCGAACGAGCCAGCGGTCGAGGGCATCAGAACCGAGCCAGCGGGTCACGGGCAGCGTGAGCAGGACCAGGACCGGAATCGAGTTGCCGACGAGCCAGACGTAGCTGCGCGTCGGCTCGGCGGGGGGCGGCCAGCCGGCCTCCACGATCCAGGCGAGCGCCTCCGCCGACCAGGCGACGACGAGCACTGCGAGCCAGGCGACCACCGCGGTCACGACTCCCCGCGCCACGATCGTGCGGGTGGATCGGCTCATTGCAGCGCTCACGACGAAGAGCGCCGCGGCGGCCGCGGCGAAGCCGGCCGTCTCGAGGCTCATCCAGGGCACTCGGCTGGCGAGCGAGGCGATGCCG
>JBDTWT010000124.1:0-5171 GCA_040006555.1 Chloroflexota bacterium | reverse complement strand
ACGCTGTCACCCACGCTCGGCACGAAGATCGCGATGGCCATGGTGCCGGCGGAGGCGTGGGGCATCGGCAACGAGTTCGACGTCGTGGTGCGCGACCGACCGTATCGGGCGCAGCAGGTAAAGTTGCCGTTCTATCGGCGCCAGCGCGACTGACGCGCCGACCCCCGCCCAGGAGGATCACGAGGCCCATGTCCTATCCCGACGACCTGCGCTACTCCAAGGAGCACGAGTGGGTCCGCGTCGATGGGTCGCAGGCGACGATCGGAATCACCAGCTTCGCGGCGGATGAGCTGGGCGACATCGTCTTCGTGGAGCTCCCGGAGCCGGGTGCCACGCTTGCCCAGTTCGCGACCTTCGGGGTCGTGGAGAGTGTGAAGGCCGTGAGCGACCTGTACTCGCCGGTGTCCGGCGCCGTCACCGAGGTGAACGAGGCGCTGCGGGACTCCCCGGAGCTGCTCAACTCCGACCCGTTCGGCGAGGGCTGGATCGTCCGGGTCGAGCTCGCCGAGACGTCGGAGCTCGACGCGCTGATGGACGCCGAGGCCTACGCCGCCGAGACCGGCTGAGCTGCTCGGCCATGACCTACTCACCCCACACCGACGCCGACCGGGAGCGGATGCTCGAGGCCATCGGCGTCTCCTCGGTCGAGGACCTCTTCGCCGATATCCCCGCCGCGGTCCGCGCCGGCAGCTGGGCCATCCCCGCGCCCCTGGCGGAGCAGGAGGTGCGCTCGGAGCTCAGCCGCCTCGCCGGACGCAACCGCCTGCCGGAGGTGAGCTTTCTCGGCGCCGGCGCCTACCGGCACCTGGTCCCCTCGGTCGTCGGCGAGGTCATCGGCCGGCCCGAGTTCTCGACCTCGTACACGCCGTACCAGCCCGAGGTCAGCCAGGGCACCCTCCAGAGCATCTACGAGTTCCAGTCGCTCATCTGCGAGCTGACCGGAATGGAGGTCGCCAGCGCGTCGCACTACGACGGCGCGACCGCGACGGCCGAGGCCGCGCTCATGGCCTGCCGCCTCACCAGGCGGCACCGGATCGCGATCTCGGCGGGGGTGAGCCCCGACTACCGGCGCGTGCTGGAGACCTACTGCTCCGGGCCTGGCGTTGAGGTCATCACCGTGCCGGTCGACCTTGCCGAGGGCGGCAGCGGCACGACGGATCCGACCGCCGTCACCGAGGCCCTGGCCGATGACGTGGCGTGTTTCGTGGCCGCCCAGCCCAACTTCTATGGCCAGCTGGAGCCGATGCCGGCGCTCGCGGAGGCCGCTCACGCCGCGGGCGCGCTCTTCGTCGCGGTGGTGGAGCCCACGTCCCTCGCCATCCTCGAGGCGCCGGGCGAGTACGGCGCGGACATCGTGACGGCCGAGGGTCAGCCGCTCGGCATCCCGGTGAGCTTCGGCGGGCCGTACGTCGGCCTGATGGCGGCGCGCATGGCGTCCGTGCGCCAGATGCCCGGCCGCCTGGTGGGCGCGACGCGCGACGTGCAGGGCCGGAAGGGCTACGTCCTCACCCTCCAGGCCCGGGAGCAGCACATCCGGCGCGAGAAGGCGGCCTCCAACATCTGCACCAACCAGGCGCTCATGGCCCTGGCGGCCACGACGTACCTCACCGCGGTCGGGCCGGAGGGGCTGCGGGAGGTGGCTGAGCTGGGGACCACGCAGGCGCGGCACCTCGTCGGCTCCCTCGAGGCCGCCGACGTCGCCCGGCGCCGGTTCACGGGCCCGTACTTCGCGGAGGTGACGATGAGCGTCCCTGACGCCGCCGGATGCCACGCGGCATTGGCCCAGCGAGGCATCGTTGCCGGGCACCTGCCCGGGACCGATGAGCCAGCGCTCGCCGACACGCTGCTGCTCGCCACCACGGAGCTCACCACCGACGAGGACATCGACCGTCTCGTCGCCGCCCTCGAGGAGACGAGGTGAGCGTGGCGGAGGCGCCGGAGCGTCGCGACGCCTCCGGACGCGGCGCGGCGTTCTCGGGCGCGGCGGGGGGCGAGGAGCTCACGATCGTCGAGCCGCTCATCTTCGAGCGCTCCCGCGCGACGCGACGAGCCGTGCGCTTCCCGACCGCCTCCGCTCGAGCTCGCGAGCGCGGCGCCGGGCAGCCGGAGCTGCCCGCATCGGTCCTGCGTTCCGAGGCTCCACGGCTGCCGGAGGTGAGCGAGCTCGACATGCTCCGTCACTTCAACCGGCTCGCGCACCTCAACCACGCGATCGACCTCGGCTTCTACCCGCTGGGCTCGTGCACGATGAAGTACAACCCGAAGGTCAACGAGTGGGCTGCGCGCCTTGCGGGCCTCGCCGAGTCGCATCCGCTCGACCCCGAGGCACTGAGCCAGGGCAGCCTCGAGCTCATGTGGCTCCTCGCGGAGCTGCTCAAGGAGATCAGCGGCTTCCCGGCCGTGAGCCTCCAGCCCGCGGCAGGGGCCCACGGCGAGCTGACCGGGCTGCTGATGGCGCGTGCCTTCCACCGCGCCAACGGTGAGGGGGAGACGCGGACGAAGGTGCTCGTCCCCGACAGCGCGCACGGGACGAACCCCGCCACCGCCACGATGGTCGGCTACGAGACGGTCACCATCCGCTCGAACGAGCGCGGCGGGATCGACCTGGGAGCCCTGCGCGCCGCGCTCGGCCCGAACGTCGCCGCGCTGATGATCACCAACCCAAGCACGCTGGGCATCTTCGAAGACCAGATCGACCAGGTCGTCGCGGCGGTCCGCGAATCGGGCGCCATCGGCTACATGGATGGCGCGAACCTCAACGCCATCCTGGGGCGCTTCCGGCCGGGAGAGGCCGGGTTCGACGTCATGCACTTCAACCTGCACAAGACGTTCAGCACGCCACACGGCGGCGGAGGACCCGGCGCGGGGCCGGTCGGCGTGAGCAGCCGCCTCGAGCCGTTCCTGCCGGTCCCGCTGCCGGTGCTGCTCGAGGGCGACCCGGAGGAGGTGCGCCGCAACGCGTGGGCCGGCCGCTCGACGCCCGGCGCGCGGTTCATCCTCGACGCGGATCGGCCGCAGAGCATCGGCAAGGTGCGCAGCTTCCACGGCAACTTCGGCATGTTCGTGCGCGCCTACACGTACATCCGCAGCAATGGCGACGCCGGACTGCGCAGGATCAGCGACGACGCCGTGCTCGCGGCGAACTACCTGCGCATGCGGCTGCACGACGTGTACGACCTGCCGTACGACCGCATCTCGAAGCACGAGGTCGTCTTCTCCGGGCGTCGTCAGAAGCGGCAGCACGGGGTCACCACGCTCGACATCGCGAAGGCGATCCTCGACCACGGCATCCACCCGCCGACGATCTACTTCCCGCTCATCGTCGAGGAGGCGCTCATGGTCGAGCCGACCGAGACGGAGAGCCTCGAGACGCTCGACCACTTCGTCGGCGTGATGCGCGACATCGCGGCGCGCGCGGAGTCCGACCCCGAGTCGATCAGGCGCGCGCCGACGACCACCCCGGTCGGGCGCCTGGACGAGGCGGCTGCGGCGCGACGGCCCGACCTGCGCTACACGTTCGCGGAGACGGGCGCTCCCGAGGCGCCGCCGTCGGTTCCGACCCCCGCCGCACCGACCGCGTAGACCGGCACGGCCGTTGCACGTAACCGACGGCGAACTGAACCTCACGCGAGGTCGGGCCGTACTATCACCAGCCTGACGGGCGGACCCAGCGGGATAGGTGCCCATGCAACCAAAGCAGCCTCACAATCTCGTCGAGCGCATGCAGAGCGGCGATCTGGACGCGTTCGAGGAGTTCTTCAACACCTACAGCCGCCCTGTGTATGCCACCGCGCTTGCGATCACGCGCGACGTCTTCCTTGCCGAGGAAGTGCTCCAGGACTGCTTCGTCAAGGCGTATCGCGTTCGCGAGCGTCTTGATCCGGCGCGCTCTCCGCTCCCGTGGCTCCAGCGGGTCACGATCAACCTGTGCTACAGCCGCATCAGCCGCCGCCGCTCGCTGACCGAGCCGCTCACGAGCCTCATCAGCAACCTCCTCGTCGACCGCTCGCAGCGCCCGGAGCAGGTGGCGGAGTCGCGCGAGGTGCTCGACGTCCTCCAGCGTGGGATTGACGCGCTGCCACCCAAGCAGCAGACCGCCGTGATCCTCTACTACCTCCACGGTTACTCGCTCGCCGAGTCAGCGGAGATCGCCGAGTGTCGCCTGGGCACCATGAAGTCGCGGCTGCACTACGCGCTCAAGGCGCTGCGGGCGACGCTTCCGGAGGAACGGCGCGTGCCGGTGGGCGCTCCCGTCAGGATCCCCGTGAGGCCGAGCCGATGAGCTGCGGCCGGGTGCGGCGCGAGCTGCTGGAGCGCTTCCGGTTCGGCGAGCTGGGCCCGGAGTCCGCCCCGCACCTCGATCATCTCGCCCATTGCCACGCCTGCCGCGACGAGGTCGGCGCCGATCGAGCGCACGTCGCCGAGCTGCGGCGCGCGCTCGCGGCGCGCGTCGGCGACGCGTCGCCCCCGTCGGGCGCCTGGCACGGGATCGTGCGCGAGGCGCAGCATTCGGAGCCTCGCGAGTCGCTCGGAATGGGATGGTGGTCCGCGCTCGTCGGGAAGCTGCGGGTCGCGACCGCGATGACCGGGACGGGGCTCGCACTCCTCCTCACGCTCAACCTCCAGGCCCTGCCGCTGCAGCCCCCCGTCGAATCGCCGGGGGCGCCCACCGGAGCGGCGCGTCCCTCGAGCGTGCGTGCCGTGGAGGTCGGCCCGGTCGAGGCGAGGGACCCTGCCCCCGGTGAGCTTGGACATCAGACGTCCGAGCCGGCGCGGGCTCGCGACGGATACTCGACGGCCCTTCGGCTGCCCGACGCGGACGGCCTGGGGTCCCAGGATCAGCAGCAGGCATCGGACGACCTGCTGCCGTCTCAGGCGGCGTTGATCGTCTTGAGGGGAACGGCCCCCGAGTCTTCAGGCGACGAAGCCGCAGGCGAGGACGGCGTGGCAGGCGGGGGTGATCTGGTCGTAAGGCCCGAGATTGTGCGAGACTAACAAATTGAGCATGGATCACCCTGGGGTACCGGCTCGCGCTGTGTGAGCGACCGGAGCCGGGATCCACGTCAGCACCAACTGTTTTTGGAGGAGAGTGGATGCGCACCTGGAGATGGTTCTCCGCATTGGCCGTGCTAGCCCTGGTGCTTGCCGCCTGCGGAACGCAGACTGGCGCG
>JBDTWT010000123.1:0-5208 GCA_040006555.1 Chloroflexota bacterium | reverse complement strand
GGTTCGGTCGGTGCGAACGGGTCGGCCGGTTGGTCGGGCAACGCTGGCAACGGAGTAGCGCTCACGCATCGCCTCGGCGGCCGGCGCGGCGGCTGCCGCGGGATGCGCCATCGCGTTCGCGATCGCATCAGCATCAGCAGGAACCAGGGCGGCCGCGCCGTGGAGCGTCTCCGTCGCCGCACGGGTCTCCACTGCGATGACGGGAAGCCCTCGTAGTACAGCTTCGACGCTCGGGAGCCCGAAACCTTCCACCTTGGAGGTCAAGACCAGAGCGGTGGCCGCGCGGTAGGCGTTCTCAAGCTCTTCGTCTGAGATTCGTCCCTCGATCGAGACGGATTCGCCGATGCCGAGCTCGGCAGCGAGTTCGTGTAGCCGCCGCCGGTCCTGGTCCTGTGCGGGCCCGATGTAGCGGAGGCGGCCCGACCCGATGCTGGCATGGAAGCGCGCGAACGCCCGAAGCGCCAGCTCCGGCCGCTTGTGCGGATCGAGGGCACCTACGAACAGGAACGTCGGCTCGGGGGGTTCGATCCGAGGGAGCGGCGCAGGTGGAACGACCACTGGGTAGACGATATCGATACGCTCCGGTGCGATCCCGAGACGCTCTTGCAGATCCTCCGCTGTCGATCTCGAGATCGCGAGAATCCGGGCGGCGGATTCCAGTTGACGGATGTACCACTGATAGACCAGCCGGCGATCGGGGCGCCGTGGCAGAAGCATGTCGGGCTCGCGAAGCGGGATGAGGTCGTACACCGTCACGATCGAGCGGATCCGTCGGGCAGTCCACGGCTGCTGGGGGTGCGTGGCATGGAAGACCCGCGCCCCGCTTTTCGCGAGCGCGGCGCCCAGGTCGAGGCGGGCGGTCGCCCATGCCGGCAGCCCGCTGAGCCTGCGCTGCCAGGCCATTGCAGTCCCCCGGGCAGCGAACGAGTCCAATGTTGGACCCTCGTAGCCCACCGCCCAGACTCGGCCGGCCAGCTCGTCGGGGAACGCCGCGACGCTGGTGGCGAGCCCCCTCACGTAGCGACCGATGCCACGCGCGCCATGAGCGCCTGTGGCTGGACCGATATCGATGAGTAACGACGATGGCACCGGAAGGCCGCCCCTCTTATCTGGGATGGACCCCGCCATCTCAAAGTCGGGCACGCATCCTCGGATGGCAGAGCGGCGATTGCGCGCCGACGGTCCGCCGATGGTCGATCGAGACGCTCGGATGCTACGCTCAGTCTATGCGACCTGCGGATCTGCTTGACTTGGTGCCGAGCCGGCGCTTCCTCGAATCCTGCATCTTCCATCACCGCGCCTCCCTGGGCATGTAGCGCTAGGAGCGCGTGTGCGCGTCCTCGCGCAAGTCGCGCCGCGGGACGCCGGTGCAGGCGCCAGAGTCGGCTCCTCAACGTCCGTTGGCGAAGTCGACGAACGCCTGCTCGAGCACGGGCTTGTCGGTTAGCTGGAGGGCTTCGCGGCCTGCCCGCAAGAGGATGGCTCCGACGATTTCGCGCGTTCGCTCCTCCGGCAGCCCCACGCCGTGGAGGTAGCGGACCTCCTTCGGGTCGAAGAGCCAGGACTCCGGTGTCTCGCCGCGCAGGATCGTGAGGTAGCGCTCGGCGACCTTCTCCGGCGCCCATTCGGTCTCGACGAACGCCCTCGCTCGCTTGCGCAGCGCCAGCCGGTGCTCGCGATCGCTCGATAGCCGCTGGATGGCCGCGGTCAGCTCGTCAGGGTGGCAACCCTCGACCGGCGGAAGTGACTTGTCCGGATACAGGCGTCGCAGCTCGGGCCAGGCATAGCTCCCAACGATGGCGGGGACTCCGGCAGCCGCGGCTTCGGCCGCGAAGACCGCCATCGGGGTGTCGGAGAACGCCTGGTCGACGACGAAGTCCGCGCGCGCGATCTCGGCGCGCACCGCTTTGTTCGGCACGTCGCGCAGCTCTACCAGGCGCAGCGGTTGCCCGGCCGCGCGCATGGCTTCCACGATCGCGCGGATCAGGTCCGAGCCCTTCACCTCGGGATCGGAGGGGGAGTGAAGGATTCGTATCTCCTCGTCGCCATCAGCCGGGTCCGTGCTGGCGTCTGCCGACGACCAGGGAGTGCCGATGCGGAGGTAGTCGACCACCGGGCGCTCGAAGAAATGGCTGAAGGTAGGGAGGCTGACGATCGCATCCGCGTAGCGCTCGATGCGCCTGATCAGTGCCTTCTTCCGCCGCGCCAGCCGAATGCAGTCGTCGATCGTCGTGCCACGTGAGGCGGCCATGTCCGCCCCGTCGATGTATGGCGGACGGGCGTCGCTCCCGTTGAATACGAAGACGAGGCGCTTTCTCAGCAGCCTCAGCAGCGCGAGCTCCCGCGTGAAGAGCAGCGTGGTGCCGTAGCCGAAGATGAACGCGTCGAAGCGCGTCACCGCCCAGGCGAGCAGGCCGACGCGTGCAGCAACGCGCGCCAGCCACCGATGAAGCCTCAGCGGCGCGGGACGGCCGCGCGATGCAGTCCAACCCCGCTCGGCGCGCATGGCGGCCTTGATCCAGAAGCCGTCATGCTCCGCCCTGCCGTAGTGGAACCGATGCTCGCCGAGGTCGACCGACACGGCATCGACCCCAATCCCGTTGAGGGCCGCCGCGAGGCGACCGTAGTAGCCGGCGATTTCGACCGGGCCGACGAACACCCGCAGAGGGCGTCCGGGCCGATCGCTCAGGCCGGCAATCGCTGCTTCTGGTCGGTCAGGCCGGCCGACTTGAGCGCATCGGCGTGGTGCGTGTTCTCCCACGGCAGGTCGAGGTCCGGCCGGCCGAAGTGGCCGTACGCGGCCGTCTGCCGGTAGATCGGCCGCAGCAGGCCGAGCTCCGTGATCATGTTCCCCGGGCGCAGGTCGAAATGCTCCTCGACCAGCGCCGCGATCGAGGAGTCGGCGAGCTTCCCGGTCCCGAAGGTCTGCACGTTCACCGACAGCGGTCGCGCGACGCCGATCGCGTAGGCGAGCTGGATCTCGCAGCGCCGCGCGAGGCCGGCGGCGACGACGTTCTTCGCGACGTAGCGAGCCATGTAGGCGCCGGTCCGATCCACCTTCGTCGGATCCTTGCCCGAGAACGAGCCGCCACCGTGGCGTGCCATCCCGCCGTAGGTGTCCACGATGATCTTGCGTCCGGAGAGGCCCGAGTCGCCCATCGGTCCCCCGATCACGAACCGGCCGGTGGGATTGACCAGGTAGCGGGTGTCCTTGTCGAGCAGGTTGGAGGGGACGGCTGCCTGGATGACCTCGGACTTGATGGCGTCGAAGAGCTGGGTGCGCTCCACGTCCGGGTCGTGCTGTGCGCTGACGAGCACCGTGTGCACGCGCTGGGGCTGGCCCTCGGCGTCGTACTCGACCGTGACCTGGCTCTTGCCATCGGGTCGAAGGAAGGGGAGCGTCCCGTCCTTGCGCACCTCGGCCAGGCGCCGGGCGATCGCGTGGGCGAGCTGGATGGGCATCGGCATGAGCTCGGGGGTCTCGTCGGTCGCGTAGCCGAACATCATTCCCTGGTCGCCGGCGCCGAGCTCGTCGGGCTCCTCGCCGAGCCGCGACTCCAGGGCGTGGTCGACGCCGCGGCTGATGTCGGGGCTCTGCTCCTTGATCGCGGAGATCGTGCCGCACGTCTCCCAGTCGAAGCCGACGCGGCTGTCGTTGTAGCCGATCTCGCGGACCGTCCGCCGGACCACGTCCTGGACGTCGACGTAATGGCTCGTCGTCATCTCGCCCAGGACCATCACGAGGCCGGTCGTCGCGGCGGCCTCGACCGCGACTCGCGCATCGGGGTCGTTTGAGATCACGTCGTCCAGGATGGCGTCGACGACCTGGTCGCAGAGCTTGTCGGGGTGGCCCTCCGTGACCGACTCGGAGGTGAACAGGACACCGCGGTCGCCGTCCGCGCGGGAGCTCATCGAAAGGTCTCTCCTGCTGGGTTGGCTGAGAGTCTAGCGGAGCGGTCGCCGGTGACTCAGTTCGCCTCTTATTCCCTGGTGACTGTATCGGCGGCCGGGAGGCCGGCGCCGGTCCTCCACGGCCTCGTTGGGGGCCGCCGAACGACGTCTCAGTCCCTGGGTGAATCAAATAGCGATCGGCACCGGGTGCGGGGTCGCCCGCCGGCCGCTCGCTCGCTGATCGAGTCAGTGGAGAATAGCCTTGGACCGTTCGGAGGTCCGCGCAGGCCTCGCGCAGGATGCGAACCGCGGCAGATCACGCTGGTGTCGAACTGCTGGGCTAAACTCTCCGCTCCATCCCCCAAGTCGGAGTCGCTGAACTTCTATGGACGTCCGGGCTGAACTCATCGGCTACCCGCGTATCGGGCCCAACCGCGAGATGAAGTGGGCGCTCGAGCGCGCGTGGTCCGGCCAGATGCCGCGAGACGGGTTCGCGTCGCGCGCCGACGAGCTGCGCACCGCGCACCTTGCCGAGCAGAAGGCGGCCATCGGCTCCGCGGTCAACGACTTCTTCCTGTACGACGAGGTTCTCGAGACGGCCCTCATGCTGGGCGTGACGCCGGCCTGGGCCGGCGACGTCGGGGCGGATGCGTTCGGCACGCTCACGGCCCTCGCCCGCGGGACCCCGGAGCACGAGGCGTGGGAGATGACGAAGTGGTTCGACACGAACTACCACTACGTCGTCCCGGAGATCGAGCGACCGATCGAGTCGCTCACGCCCCTGCCGTGGCGCACGCCGCTGGGCGATGGCGCGAAATGGGCGATCCTCGGCCCGTACAGCCTCGTGAAGCTCAGCAAGGTGGGCCCCGGGCTGGACCGGGCCCAGCTCGCTCGCTCCGCAGGTCGCGCAATCTGGACCTGGGCGCGCGAGCAGGCCAAGCGCGATCCCGGATTCAGGCTCCAGGTCGACGAGCCGTCATTGGGTCTGGTCCTCGACGACAGCGACCGGGCGATCCGCGATGCCGCGTACGCCGACGCCGCCGACCTCGGAACGGGCTCGGCCGCGCCGGTCGTCACCGTCCAATTCGGCGCCGCGTCGGCCGACAACCTGGAGAAGCTGGGGCAGGCGGGCTTCGCGGTCCAGGTGCCGCTGGCGTCCGCCCCCGCCCTGCAGGGCAGCGCGGCGTGGGCTGCGCAGCCCGAGCACGTCCTGGCCGTGATGGACGGCCGGAGCGTGTGGCCGGACGACTTCGAGGCAGCCAAGCGCACCCTCGCTGGCCTGCCCGACGACGGCAAGATAGTGAGGCTGATTCCGTC
>JBDTWT010000122.1:0-5309 GCA_040006555.1 Chloroflexota bacterium | reverse complement strand
GCCTCGTTGGGGACGTAGTCGAGCGTCAGCTCCGGGTCGGGGTGCCGGTAGTTGATGGTCGGCGCGATGCAGCCGGTCTGGACCGTCTTCACGCAGACGAATGCCTCGATCGCCCCTGCGGCACCCATGGCGTGGCCGATCATCGACTTCGTGCTGCTCACGGCGAGCCGATCGGCGTGCTCGCCGAAGACGTCGCGGATGGCCATCGTCTCGTAACGGTCGTTCAGCGGCGTGCTCGTGCCGTGCGCGTTGATGTAGTCCACCGCCTCCGGGCCGATGCCGGCGCGCTCCAGGGCGGCCCGCATCGCGCGCTGGTTGCCCTCACCCCGCTCGGCGGGGGCGGCCATGTCGAACGCGTCGGCGGAGGAGCCGTAGCCGATGACCTCGGCGATCGGCCGGGCGCCGCGCGCGAGCGCATGCTCGAGCTCCTCGAGGACCAGGACGGCCGAGCCCTCCGAGACGACGAAGCCGTCCCGCGTGGCATCGAAGGGCCGCGAGGCCATTGCCGGGTTGTACTCGCCGGTGTCCGGGTCCTTCGGCGTGCCGAGCGCCCGCATCTGGCCGAAGCCCGCGAATGCCAGTGGCACCAGCGGCGCCTCGGTGCCGGCGCCGAGCATGATGTCGGCCTGGCCGCGGACGATCGCCTCCATCGCCTCGCCGATCGCGTGCCCGCCCGTGGCGCAGGCGCTCACCACGGCCATGTTCGGGCCGCGCAGGCCGTACTGGATCGCGACCTGTCCGGATGCCGAGTCCGGCAGCATGTGCGGCAGCAGGAACGGCGAGACTCGCCGCGGGCCGCGCTCGAGGAGCGTCCTGTACCCGTCGAGCATGATGCCGATGCCGCCGATGCCGGTGCCGAACACCATCCCGAAGCGGTCGGCGTTCACGTCGCCGCTCACGTGGCCGTTCTCGCCGAGCAGCCCGGCACTGCGGAGCGCCTCGCCGGTCGCGGCCACCGCGAAGTGGGTGTTGCGGTCGTGGCGGCGGGCGTCCTTGGCGTCCATGAACGCCCCGGCGTCGAAGCCCTTCACCTCGCCCGCCACGCGGACGTCGAACGGCGTGGCGTCGAACAGCGTGATGTCCGCGATCCCGGACTGCCCCGAGAGGAGCGCGTCCCAGCTCGCGTCGGCGCCGATGCCGACGGGAGTGACGGCGCCCAGGCCGGTCACGACCGCGCGGCGAGTGCTCACCCCTCCGGCGCTCGGAGCAGATCCCGCCACGTCGGCTCGCCGGGGCCGTCGACCGGGTGCGTGCGCGCATCGGGGCTGATGCGGCGGATGAGCCCCGACAGGACGCGTCCGGGGCCGATCTCGACGAAGTCGGTGACGCCGCCGGCGTCCATGCGACGCACGGTGGCGGTCCACTGCACGCCGTGGACGAGGTGCTCGGTCAGCTCGGTGCGCAGGGCATCGGCCGTCTTGATCACGCTCGCGTGGACGTTGCCGAGCATCGGCACGTTTGGATCTCGGAACGGCACCAGCGCCAGGATGCGACCGAACTCGTCGCGCGCACGACGCATGAGCGGCGAGTGGCTCGCCACGCTCACCGTCAGCCGGACCGCCTTTCGGGCGCCCACCGTCCTGCTCATCTCGAGCGCGAAGACGAGAGCCGGGATCACGCCGGAGAGGACGATCTGGCCCGGGGCGTTCGCGTTCGCGACGCTGATCTCCCCGTGCTCCCGCGCGGCATCGACGATCTCGCCGACCTGCTCGTCCGAGAGCCCGACGATCGCTCCCATGCCGCCCTCGATGCCGCGCTCCTGCATGATCCGCCCGCGCTCCCTCACCAGGCGGAGCGCATCGGCGTAGTCGATGGCATCGGCGGCGACCGCGGCGGCGTACTGCCCGGCCGAGTGACCCGCCATCGCGCGAGGCGTGAGCTCGACACCGGCCTCCCGCGCGTCGGCCTTCATCGCTTCGAGATACGCGAAGCTCGTGGCGAGGATGGCGGGCTGCGCGTTGATGGTCTGGTCCAGCTCCTCGGCCGGACCGTCCAGGATCAGGCGCGACAGCGGCATGCCGAGGGCATCGTCGGCGCGTGCGAAGGCGTCAGCTGCCGCCGGAGACCGCTCCACGAGGCCGGCGCCCATGCCGACGTACTGGGAACCCTGGCCGGGAAAGACGAAGGCGATCGAGCGCCGCGGACGTGCGGCGCCACCATTGGGGTCGTGGGACATGGCTCAAGCGTGCGTGAATAACCCCGCGAGTATACCGTCGTGCTGCGGAGAGCCCTCTCGCGGCCTCGGCCGTTCAGCGCGTGACGTATCGGGAGACGACCTCGGCCAGGACCGGCAGACCGAATCCGATGGCGCTCACCGGCACGCGCTCGTCGTGGCCGTGGAAGAGCGAGAGGAACGCGACGTTCGCCTCCATGCGCAGCGGAGCGAAGCCGTAGCACGGGATGCCGAGCACGGCCAGGGCCTTCGCGTCGGTGCCGGGGGTGATCATCATCGGCACCGAGGTGGCCTCTGGGTCGGCGCGCCCCAATGCCGCATGCATGAGGCCCACGATCTCGGCGTCCGCCGGCCACTCGATCGCCGGCAGGCTCACGATCGGCTGGACCGTCGCGTTCGCACCGACGACGTCCTGCAGGTGACGCATCAGCTCGTCGTGGTCCGTGCCCGGGAGCGTGCGGACGTCCACCTCGGCCTCGCCGGTTCCGGGGATGACGTTCACCTTCTTCCCCGCGTGGAGCACGTTCGGCGTGACCGTGTCGCGCAGCATCGCGTCGAGCGAGCGGCGCATCACCGGGTCCGCCACCCCGCGCTCCAGCGCAGCCGTCGCCGCGGCCGGATCGGCCTCCGCCAGGCGCGCGACCTCACCGAGGCCGAGCGCGTCGAGGAACTCCGCGACCGCGGGCAGCACGCGGGCCGCTCGCCGCGACTGGTCCTCCGCCAGCGCCGTCACCGCGGCGGCGAGCTTGACGGCAGCGTTGTCGGCGTGCGGCATCGAGCCGTGCCCGGGCGTCCCCGTCGACCGCAGGCGAGTCCAGACGATGCCCTTCTCGGCCACCTGGATGGTGTAGAAGCGACGGCCGTCGAGCGTGATGGAGTACCCGCCGACCTCGTTGACCGCGGCGGCGGCCGGACGCCGGTCTGCGTCCGCGAAAAGCTCCGGGCGCTGCGCCACGAGCCCACGCGCGCCGTGGGCGCCACCGGCCTCCTCGTCGGCGACCGCCGCGAAGATGACGTCGCGCCGCAGGCCGGCGCCCGATCGCTTCAGGGCGAGCATCACCGCCAGCTCCATGGCGACCATGTTCTTCATGTCCACCGCGCCCCTGCCCCATACGACGCCGTCGATCAGCTCGGCGCCGAACGGGTCCCGGCTCCACGACTCCGCGTCGACCGGCACCACGTCGAGATGGCCGAGGAGGATCAGGGGCGCCTCCGTGGCGGAGCCCGACGCGCGCAGTCGGCCGAAACAGCTGCCGCGACCCGGCGTCAGCTCGATGACCTCGGCCTCGATCCCGTCGCCGGCGAGCACCTCCGCGCAGTAGGTGGCGGCTGCCGTCTCGGCGCCGGTGGTGTCACGTCCCGCCGCCGTGTCGTCCATTCCCGGCGGGTTGACCGACGGGATTCGGATGAGCGCCCGCATGTCCTCGATGCATCTGTCGAGGTCGAGGTGCGTCGTGAGATCGGTGGCCATTCGTTCCGTCTACTCGGCGGGATCGGCGCTCGACGCGCGGCTGGGCGTCCAGCCGGGTACCGGCAGATGCGCGGCGCTCTCCGTTCCCGCAGCTCCTCGGTGCCGCCTGCCGGCAAGCCAGGCCAGCGGCACCTCAGCGACGAGGAGCACCAGCGCCACGGCCAGGAGGACCGGCAGCCCGAAAGCCAGCCCCGATACCACCAGCGCACCGAGGAAGAACAGGTGGATCGCCGCGCGCGTCAGGAACGCCAGCCGGAGGTCGAGGATCGCGGTCGCCTCGCCGTTCGCACGGCCGCGGTCGGGACCGAAGACGCCCCACGCCGCCGCGCCCAGGAAGACAGCGAAGGTGACGAGGAAGAGGAGCATCCCGCCACCGAGGGTGGGATCGAGGATGGGCTGCAGGATCGTGAACGGGAGCAGGCCGAGCAGGAGGATCGCGAAGGCCGGAACCGGCACCAGCAGCTGAAGCCACTCCATGCCCGAGCCGCGAGGCGCCCGGTCACGGAGCCAGCGCGTGAGCAGGCTGAAGCCGAGGGTCACGAACAGCCACGCGTAGAAGTTCCCGGCCGGCACGCCGAACCACGCGGCGTCGGACGACAGGGGTGTGCCGGTCGCATGGTCGCGCCAGGTCCACAGGCCGATGCGGATCGCGATCGCGTCAAACGAGAGGTCGAGCATGATCGCGAGCACGCTGTCCACGAACGGCGCCCACCGGCGACGCACGCCGAGCGCGTCGGTGATGCGCATCGCGCCGGCGATGATGAGGGCCCAGGTGAGGCCGATGACGAGGGGAGCCCGGTCGATGGCGAGGACGAACCCGGGCGCGTACTCGTAGGTGCCGAAGATCAGCTGGTCGCCCTCCTCGAGCAGCAGCCCGAACATCGCGGCGCTGGCGAGCTCCAGGAACGGCATCCGCCCCCGTCGCAGCGCGAGCCACGCGGCGAGCGCGAAGAACAGGGCAGCGCCGAGCTCCAGGGCGAGGAAGAAGGGATCCATCAGCGGCCGATGATATCGGCCTCGACCTCACCTCGCCTCAGGCGGCGCCGGCTTCGTCGGGCCGCCTCGCGGGCGGGCGGAACGCCACGATGGCGGCTCCGGCGGCGAGCACCGCAACCATCGCGAAGACCTGCGCGGCCGCGATATCGACCCGCGCCCACAGCTCCGCCGCCGCCAGCGCGCCGACGACGATCCCGGCGTTGGACACGCCGCTCACGATCCCGAAGGTGCGACCGCGCCGCCGCTCGCCAGCGACGTCGGCGAGGAGCGCGAACCATGACGCGTTGTACCCGGTCAGCCCCGCGCCGGCGAGAATCGCGAGGGAATAGGTCACCGACTGCGGCAGCCCCAGCACGAGGGTAAGCGAGAAGGCCGCGATCGGCAGCGTCGACAGTGCGGCGACCGGGCGGCGCCCATACCGATCGGCCACGTGGCCCAACGGTGGGCCGAGCAGGATGCTCCCTGCGCCGAGGAAGGAGAACGCGATACCGACCTCGAGCGTGGACCAGCCGAGGCGCTCGGTGGCCATGGGCGCATACGAGGTGATGAAGGCGCCGAAGCTCGCCATGATCGCCAGGTTGGCGACGAGGAGCAGCGCCAGCGACCGATACGCGACCGGCTCGGCATCGCTCGCGGCGCCGGTGGCCGCGGGCTCTGCGCGCTTCGGCC
>JBDTWT010000121.1:0-5328 GCA_040006555.1 Chloroflexota bacterium | reverse complement strand
GTCGAGGACGATGAGACCCAGGCGGTCGAGCGGCGCGAACGCCGCGGTGCGGGTGCCCACGACGACCCGCGCCTCGCCGCGCAGGATCCGCCACCAGCCGTCATGCCGCTCTCCCGCGGACAGGCCGGAGTGGAGGACGGCGAGCTCGTCGCCGACGAGCCGCCGCAGCCGGTCCGCCAGCTGCGGGATGAGGCTCGTCTCCGGGACCAGGACGATCGCCGTGCGACCCGCGGCGAGCGCTTCCTCGACGGCCGCCAGGTAGACATCCGTCTTACCCGACGCGGCCACGCCCTCGAGCAGCAGCTCGCCGCCCTCGGGCAGCCGGCGAAGAGCCTCGAGCGCGCTCGCCTGCTCGGGTGCGAGATCGTGGGCCAGCGCCGGCAACGACCGGCGGTGCGCGAGCGGATCGCGTTCGACCGTGCGCCACTCCAGCTCCGCCAGACCGAGCTCCGCCAGGCGACGCGCCGGCGAGAGGAGCGACGACAGCGCCACGCCGAGCTCCTCGGCGAGCTCGGGAAGCGTTCGCTCCTCCCCACCGAGGGCCTCGAGCAGCGCGCGCTGCACCGGCGCCCGCCGCGGTGGCTCGCCGTCGCCTGCCACGCGGCGCAGGACGCGGACGCGGCGCGGCGTGACCTCCGGAGGCTCGAGCGTCCAGTCCGCTCGGATGACCCCCGACCGTCGAAGCCGGTCGAGCCATGCCGCCTTCCCACGGCGCGGGGCGTAGCGCTGGAGGGCGGCATCCGAGATGCGGCCATCCGCGTCGGCGCTCGTCGCGAGCTCCGGCGGGAGCTCGTTGCCGCGCAGGACGAGCCAGCGTCGCGTCAGCCTCGACTCGAGGCCCGGCGGCAGCATCGCCGCGAGCGTCGCGCCGATCGGCGCCCGGTAGTAGGCCGATGTCTCCTCCGCCAACACCAGCAGCTCCGGCGTCAGGATCGGCCCCGAGACGACCGCCTCCACCTCGCGCAGCGCGGTCGTGGCAGGCTCGGGCGGCCCGTCCATGAGGTAGCCAAGGGCCGCGCGCGGCCCGTACGGCACCAGGACCAGCGATCCCGGCTCCGCCGGCTCGAGGGACGCGGGCAGGAGATAGGTGAAGGTCCGCTCCGGGCGGTCCGCGAGCGCCTCGACCGCGACCCGTACCGCGCGGCCCGCCACGTTCAGCGTGCTCACGAGCGGGAGACGCTCAGACGCGTGGTCGGCGCGGTGGCTCGCGACGCGCTTCGGCCTGGATGATCTCCCAGATGCGCTCGGCGGCCTGGTCTGGCTGACCGGTCTCGTTGACGACGACATGGTCGTAGTCCCCCGCCTCGGCGATCCAGCGCTCGGCGTCGGCACGGCGACGCGCGAGGCTGGCCTCGGACTCGGATCCCCGCGCGCGGAGGCGCTCGGTCAGGTCGTCCATGGACGGCGGCATGACGAAGATGAGCAGCGCGTCCGGGACGAGCTCCCGGACGCTCCGTGCGCCCTCGGGGCTGATGGTGAGAATCGCGTCTCGCCCGGCGGCCAGGATGCCGCGCACCTGGTCGATCGGCGAGCCGTACCAGTGGCCGTGGTTGTTCGCATGCTCGAGGAGAGCCTTGCGGTCGATGAGCTCGCGGAAGGCTGCATCGGTCAGAAAGTGGTAGTGGACGCCGTCGATCTCGTCGGGACGTTGCGGGCGGGTCGTGGCGGTGACGATCGGCACGACCTGCGGCCGCCGGCGGGCGAGCTCGGCGACGATGGTGCTCTTCCCGACGCCCGGCGGCCCGGACACGACGACGAGCATCGGGTTCGGGAAGGTCATCCGCTTCTCCGGGACCGCCTCTGGGATCACGTCGGCACGACCTCGGCGCACACGCCGGTGGGCAGCGCAGACGGCGCGACTCGAACCCCGGACGCACCCAGGCTCTCGGCGAGGTCCTGCGGCAGCTCGCTCCACGCGTGGAGACGGGCGCCGTCCAACGGCCGGTCCAGGCGCAGCCGCGCGGCATGCAGGAACTGGCGCGACAGGCCGGACGGGCCCGGTCCCCCGCCGTAGCGCAGGTCGCCGGCGATCGGAAGCCCGAGGTACGTGAGGTGCGCGCGGATCTGGTGCGTGCGCCCGGTGAGCGGGTGCAGCGAGACGAGGGCGTAGCCGCCGCCGGTCGCGAGGACCTCGTAGGTGGTCACGGCCTCGCGGCCACCGGCGGTCACGGCCATGCGCTGGCGGTCTCGCGGATCGCGGCCGATCGGTGCCTCGACGCGGCCGCGGGGCGAGGGCGGCTCCCCGCGGACGAGCGCGAGGTACTCCTTCTCGATGGTGCGCTCGCCGAACTGGCGCATAAGGCTGGCCTGCGCGAGATCCGTCTTGGCGACGACGATCAGCCCGCTCGTGTCCTTGTCGAGCCGATGGACGATCCCCGGTCGCCCGACGCCGGCGATGGACCCGAGCGACTCGCCGCGGTCCACCGCGCGTCCGAGCAGGGCGTTGACGAGCGTGCCGCCACTGTGCCCGGCGCTCGGATGGACGACGAGTCCCGCGGGCTTGTCGACGATGAGCATCGACTCGTCGTCGTACGCGACGCGCAGCGGGATGGACTCCGCGGCAAGCGACTCGTCCGGTGGCGCGCTGAGCTCCACCGTGAGCCGCTCGCCCCCCAGCAGACGATCGCTGGACCGGCGCCGAGCCCCGTCAACCAGTGCCCGCCCGTCGCCGATGAGGCGCTGTGCATGCGCTCGGCTGATCCCCGCGACCGCGGCGACGGCCATGTCGACGCGACCGGGCTGCGCAGAGCCCTCGACGCTGCGGTCCGCCACCGGGCTCATGCCGCGGATGGGCTGCTGCCGCGACGGTCGTCGACGAACGAGAGGTAGAGCACGAGCAGCCCGATGCCGAGGACGAGCGATGAGTCCGCCACGTTGAAGGTCGGCCAGCGGATGTCGCCGATGCCGACGCTGACGAAATCGACGACGTAGCCGTAGCGAAGGCGGTCGGTCAGGTTGCCGAGCGTCCCCCCCAGGATCGCTCCCAGCACGACGTGGATCCAGGTTCCGCGGGTGCGGAAGGCTCGGTAGAAGTACACGATCATCACGAATGCGCCGGCCGCAACCACGAAGAACAGCCAGGTGGCGCCCGGGAAGAGGCTGAACGCGGCTCCGGTGTTGCGGACGTGCCAGAGCTGGACGAGATCGCCGACGACCTCCTGCTGAGCACCGAACGGAACGTTCGCCACCACCAGGCCCTTCGTGACCTGATCGGCGACGTACAGCAGCAGGGCGGTTCCGGCGAGGAGGAGCACGGGTCTCAACGACGCGTCGCGATCGATTCCAGCCTCCACCAATCCACTCTAGCCGACCATCCTCAGGCGCGGGCAACCGCGAGTCGCAGGCTCCCGCCGTCGGCCGCCATGGTCTCGGTCGCATCGTCCGGGCCCAGGGCCGCTCCCGGATCGAGCGTCAGCTCGGTCGCGAGCAGCTCATCGGCCAGCCAGCCGCGATGCGGCTGAAGGCGTTCCACCACCGCAGCGTCTCCCCCGACGGCGACACGGACGCGGTCGCTGATCTCGTAGCCCGCCGTCCTGCGCATGGACTGGAGCCGATGGGCCACCTCGCGCGCCAGTCCCTCGGCCTCGAGCTCCGAATCGAGCGTCGTGTCGAGCGCGACGAGCAGGTCGCCGTCCTCCGCGACCTCCTGGCCCGGTCGCGCTCGTGCCGTCAGCTCGAACTCGTCCCGCTGGAGCGTCACGCCGCCGGCGGTCGCGGTCCCGTCGGGCTCCACGCGCCAGTCGCCGCTCCGCACCGCCGCCATCACTGCCCCGACGTGCGCGCCGTGGCGCGGCCCGATGACGGGCAGGAGCGGGTACAGGCTGCGCTCGACGAGGTCGGACTCGTCGGGGATGAGGTCCAGCGCCCGAACGTTGAGCTCCTCCAGAATCTGCTCCGTGAGCTCGGCGGCCACCCCCTCGTCGGGGCTGATGCGTCCCCGTGCCGCGAGGGGCAACTTCACGCTCGCCCCGCGCAGCGGCTGGCGGGTGCGGACGCCCGACGAGGCCCGCGCCGCGTGCCCCGCGGCCACCACGCGTCGCGCGAGTGCCACGGCCTCCTCGATCGACGGATCGCGTCGCCCTGCCACGGGCTGCGGGAAGTCGGTGAGGTGCACGCTGTCGACGGCGCTGCGATCGACGGCGACGACGAGGTTCTCCCACATCGCGTCGGCGAGGTGCGGCACGGTGGGCGCGAGGAGCTGGGCGAGCGTCACGAGCACCTCGTGGAGCGTCGCGTACGCGGCGCGCTTGTCGTCGTCCAACTCGCCCTTCCAGAACCGACGGCGGTTGCGGCGGACGTACCAGTTCGACAGGTCGTCGACGAAGGCCTCGATCGCGCGCGACGAGCGCATGGCGTCGTAGCCGTCGAACGCGCCGCGCACATCGGCCACCAGGCGGTCGAGCCGCGAGAGGATCCAGCGGTCAAGGAGCGTGCGCGCATCGGTCACGCGGTCGCCGCCCGGTGTCCACCCGTCCAGCCGCGCGTAGGTGACGAAGAAGCCGTACGTGTTCCACAGCGGGAGGAAGAAGCGGCGCACGACCTCGTGGGCCGGCCCGTAGCCGAAGTGCAGGTTCACCGCGGGATTCGCGGCGGCGAACATCCAGCGCATGACGTCGGCGCCGATCTCCTCGGCCGCCTCGTCGAACGGGATCGAGTTGCCCTTGCTCTTGTGCATCTCGTCGCCGTGCTCGTCGCGCATGAGCGCGTAGCCGAAGAGCGACCGCATCGGCGCACGCCCGGTCATCACGGTGCTCATCGTGAGGAGGGCGTAGAACCAGTTCCGGAACTGCCCGGGAAAGGACTCGCTGACCCAGTCGGCCGGGTACCACTGCTCCCACTCGGCCCGGTCGCTGTTCCAGCCCATGGTCGACAGGCCGACGATCCCGGCGTCGAGCCACGGGTTTCCGACGTCCCTGATCCGCCTCGCCCGGCCGCCACACGAGGTGCACGCGATCTCCACCGCGTCGATCCACGGCCGATGCGGCGAGTGCCCGTCGAATTCCTCCCAGCCCGCGACCGCTCGCTCGCGCAGCTCGTCCCGGGAGCCCATGACCTCCCAGCCGTCGCAGTCGGCGCAGACCCAGATCGGCAGGGCGAGGCCGTAATACCGCTTCTTGGAGATCATCCAGTCGCCCATGTTGCGGAGCCAGTCGAGCTCGCGCTCCTCCAGGCCGATCCCCTCCGGCAGCCAGGTCACGGCCCGCGTCGAGGCGGAGATCGGCGCGCGGAGCGGATCCATGGTGATGAACCACTCGTCGACGAGGCGGAAGACGAGCTGGGTGCTGCATCGCCAGCAGTGCGGGTAGGAGTGCGTGTAGCTCTCCTTCG
>JBDTWT010000120.1:0-5414 GCA_040006555.1 Chloroflexota bacterium | reverse complement strand
CCCGCGGCGATCGAGACGACCATCGTCTCGCCGATCCCGCGCGAGAGGCCGAGGATGAGTGCCGCCACGATGCCGCTCACCGCGGCCGGCAGCACGACGCTCAGGCTGGTGGTCCGCTTCCGCGCTCCCAGGCCGTACGCCGCCTCCCGCAGCGAGCGCGGCACCGCGTACATCGCGTCCTCCGCGACGGATGCCACGAGCGGCGTGATGAGGATGCCGACGCCGATCCCGGCGGCCGCCAGGTTCGACGCCTCGGTCGTGCCGGGGCAGATGCCGTCGACCAACGTCGGGCTGATCACCTGGAGGGCGAAATATCCGAGCACGACGCTGGGGATCCCGGCGAGGACCTCGAGGATCGGCTTGACCGTCCGTCGGAGCCTCGGGGACGCGTACTCCGACAGGTAGACCGCGGCCCCGAGTCCCAGCGGCGTCGCGACGAGCATGCCGATGCCCGCCACCAGCAGCGTCCCGCCCAGGATGGTCGGGATGCCGTAGAGGTCCCGCCGCGGGAACCAGCCGCGCTCGAAGAGCAGGCCCGGGTCGACCTGGGTGATGAAAGTGAACGCCTCGCCGACGAGCGAGACGATGATCAGGAAGCTGACGAGGATCGAGATCGACGAGGCTGCGAGGAAGAGCAGCCGGATGACCAGCTCGCGGCGGCGGCGCCCGACGCTGCCGCGCAGATCGGCCACGCTGAGTCGGGGTGGCTGGTCCGGAATGGCGGTCATCGGTCGATACGTACCTTACGCGTCCGCGGTCGCAGCGGTAACCGGGTGGACGTCGTTCGCCCACCCGGTTACCGATCGCGGCCTCAGCGGCTCAGCGGCCTTCCCACGCGTCGCGCGTCGCCTGCGCCTGCTCCGCGGTGAGCGCGACGTAGCCGACCTCCCCGGCGAGGGCGAGCCCCTCGTCCGAGACGTAGAAGTCGACGAACGGCGCCACGGCCGGGTTGCCCTCCACCGAGGCGAGGCTCGGGTAGATGTAGAGCGGCCGGCTGATCGGGTACGACTCGTCGGCGACAGTGTCTCCCGACGGAGCCACGCAGCCGCCACCACCGTCCACCTCGAACGAGGTGATCCCATCGGCGCCGCTCGCGAACGCGAGGCCGACCCAGCCGAGCGACGACGCGCTGCCGGCGACGTTCTCGACGATCACGTTGTCGTTGGCCGACGCGGTGTAGTCGATGCGGGACGTCGCGACCTGCTCCTCGGTGATGGCTCCGGCCTCGAGGCGAGCCTCGGAGATGTCGCCGAATACGATCTCGACGAAGCTGTCGTACGTGCCCGACTCCTCCCCCGGGGCGGTCACGTCGAGGGACGCATCCGGGTACGGGGCATTCGACGCACCGAACTCGTCGCCGAGCTCCGCCTCGAGCTCCGCCGCCAGGTCGTTCGCGTCGCTCCAGCTGGCGAAGCCCTCCGACTCGGGTCCGAGCAGGGCGTAGAGGTCGAGGAAGCTGAGGCAGGTCACGTCGGCATTGTCAGCCGAGGTGATCACCGACAGGCCGTCGAACGCGACGAGCAGCTCGGCGTATGCGACGCCATTCGCCTCGCACTCGGCGATCTCCTCCTCGCTGATCGCGCGGGACGCGTCGCTGATGTCGGTCTCACCGTTGCAGAAGAGCGCAAAGCCGTCGCCGGTTCCGGGCCCCTCCACGGTGTACTCGAAGCCGGAACTCTGTGCGGCGAACGCCTCGGCGACCGCGTTCGTGATGGGCTCAACGGTCGATGAGCCAGAGACAAAGATCTCGCCGCTTCCAGAGCCGCCGCCGGACGATCCGTCCGGTGCGGGTTCGGACGCACCTGCGCCGCCCTGACAGGCTGCAAGCACGAGCATCAGGACGACGCCGATGCCGAGCAGCGGACGCCACCCGTTGGGGTTCACTGTCAATCCGTCCTCCGTGTGTGAAATGCGGGATGAGCGGCAGCCGAAAACCGTGGCTGATCGCATGTGTGCCAGAGTCAGCGTGGCGTTCTGCCCTTAACGTCGCCTTAGCGAAGCGTCAAGACTGTGTCAAATCACTGGGGCCGATGCGCTCACGCGATCCCCCAGACGCGCGCCAGGGCGGCCGCCGCGGCTGCGACGAGCACCACCACGAGGATCGGCGCGCGCAGGGACAGGGCCACCGCAGCCGCGCCGACACCGATGAGCCGCGCGTCGGCGACGAGCTCGGATCCGCTGCTCACCGAGGCGCTGACCACCAGTGCCGCAAGGAGCGCCGGCGCGAGCAGCGCGACGACTGCACCGATTCGCGGTGGAAGCGCTCGGCCCCCGAGCAGCACCGGTCCCGCGGACTTGATGGCCATGGTCCCGAGGCCGACGCCGATCACGACGAGCCAGGCTTCCGTCATCGGCGCACCAGCGCAATGAGCGCCGCTGCGGAGGCGGCGATGATCGGGACGCCGGGAGGGGTGATCGGCGTCAAGGCGACCGTGATGGCTGCCCCCAGCAGGGCGGCGGCGACGGCCGGGCGCGACCGCAGCTGCCGCGCGAGCAGGCCGAGGAACAGGGCCGGAAAGGCGGCATCCAGCCCCAGCCTGGCGGGGTCGCCGAGGGCCTCTCCGCCGATGACGCCGATGACCGTCCCCGCGACCCAGGCCAGCCACAGGACCACGCCGGCGCCGACCAGGCGGTGGCCGTCGAACTCGCCGCTCCCCTTCGCGGCGAGGGCCCACGACTCGTCCACCACCAGCTGCGCGAGGACGAAGCGGCGTAGGCGCCCACCCGGCAGAAAGCGGGCGATGCTGATCCCGATCGGCACGTATCGCGCGTTCAGCAGGAGCGCCGCAGCGATCGCCGTGATCGGCTGACCCCCGGTCGCGACGATCGACGCCGCGGCGAACTGCGCGGATCCGGCGAACGTGCTGGCGCTCATGACGACGGCCTGCACCGCGCCGATGCCGCCGCTCGAGACCGACAGCACCCCGAACGAGACGCCGAACAGGCCCACGATCAGGGCAAGCGGCAGAGCGGTGACGGCGCCCGGCCGAAAGCTCAGGCCGGTTGGGGTCTCGGACATCGGGTGTCCGCATGATCCCATCGGCTGCATCGGCTCGCTGGCCCGCCGACAGGCACTCCGCTTGCGAGGATGATGCAGGGATGCAGAGGCCGCCGAAAGCGTTCATCGGTTTGCTCGGCGTCGTCCTGGCGGGCTCACTGTCGGGATGCTGGGACAGCACCCCCACGCCCACTCCCGTACCGACCCCGACCCCCTCGCCGTCGCCGACCCCACGGCCCATCCTCATCATCACCTCGCCCGAGGACGGCGACGTGGTGAGCACGCGGTCGGTCCAGCTCGTTGGAACGGCCCCGCCCGGCGCCGAGATCGTGCTCGACGTCCCGCTCTTCGGCGACCGGCGGACGAGCGCCGACGACCAGGGTGACTGGGTGCTGACCGTCGACCTCGAGGAGGGGGACAACGACCTCGTGCTCCGCATCGGCGGCGACCAGGCGACCACGAAGACGATCCGGATCGTGTACGAGCCGGACTCGTAGTCCGACTCAGGCCGCGCACGGCGCCCATGCCGGCCTGACAGAGGCGCTCATGGTCGAGGCCTCATGTGGAGGGCCGTGTGGGATTCGAACCCACGACACGAGGATTAAAAGTCCCCTGCTCTAACCGCTGAGCTAACGGCCCGTCGACATTATCGGGGGGTCCGGCCGGATGGGGGACGGGCGCAAGCCCAGGCCCCGAACTGCATCGGGTCCGCAAACCATCTTCACCTCCGGCGTAGAACGGACGGGTCATACCGCCACGGTGGCCTGAGGGCATAGCGTGGCACGGTGACCAGGGAGTGCGGGCGTTACCTCATGCGCGAGCCGGCGTTATTCCGGTGAGCACCGAGGCATATCGGGATCGGGCCGTCGTCGTCCCGAGCCTTGTCGCCGATGCACAGCGAGGCGACCGTGAGTCACTGGGCAGGATCTTCGACGTCTTCCATCTGCCGATCTACCGCTACGTCCTGGTGCGCATCCGATCGGCACCTGACGCGGAGGACATCGCCGCCGACACCTTCGTCGCCGCGTTCGCGGCCATCGGACGGTTCCGATGGCAGGGCCTGCCGTTCGAGGCCTGGCTGTTCCGCATTGCGCGCTCGAAGATCTCGGATCATCAGCGTCGCGCGAGGCGCCGATCCACGACCTCCGACATCGCGGCGGTCGCGCCCGAGCTCCTTCCACGTGAAGAGGACGTGGCAGTCCAGGTCGTCCGCCGCGACGAGCACCGCGCGGCCATCGCGGCGATGACGCACCTGTCGCAGGACCAGCAGGACGTGCTCGCGCTCCGCTTTTTCGCGGGTCTGACGCTGCACGAGACGGCCGAGGCCATGGGCCGGTCGTCATCGGCCGTGAAGCAGCTCCAGTTTCGTGCCGTCACCGCGCTCCGTCGCGAGATCGGGGGCGACCGATGACCCGAGCGATACACCCAGCCGATGCCCTCGAGCTCTCATTGGCCGGCATCGTGACCGCCGACGGCGCCGATGGCCTTCTCGCCACCGTGGCGTCGCTTCGAGCGGCGAGCGGAGCGCTCGCGGCTCCGCCGGGGTTGCGCGCGCGCCGCGGCGCTCTCCTCTCGGCCGTAGAGCCGGCGACCTCCGGGCGTCACCCTGCCTCGTTGAGCCGACGGCTTCAGGCCACGCTCATGGCGGCGACCTTGGCGGTCGTCGGCACCCTCTCGTTCGTCGGGGCAAGCATCGGCATCTCGTGGCTGCGTGAGGTCATGCCCGGTACTCCCGCTCCGTACGGCAGCCCCGGCGCCGCGGAGACGGACCTGCTTCCGGTGCAGTCGCCGACGCCCACGACTGCCCCGACGCCGGAGGCCGCTGGCATGACCGTGCCCGACCTGGCAGATGCGCCGGATCAGCCCGTTCGCTGGATGCCATCCGAGCTCGAATGGGACGAGGACGACGAGTCGCCGGACGACGAGGAGGACGAGGATGAGGGTGGCACCGAGGGTGACGACCCCGAGGCCAACGAGCCAGCGGAGGCCGACGCGTCCGACGACTGACGGCAGTACCCCCCCGGTGCTCGATCGGCGGGACCATCGAGCCAGGTAACGTCGCGAGCCGAGCAGCGTTACTCCCTGCACATTACTTCCTGCCGTATGGAGATCGCGCAATGTTCGGCTTCGTCGCCATCCTCTTCAGCCAGTTCAAGATTCTCGTCGTCGCCGCAGCGCTCGTCGGCGGTGCGACGGTGGCGGTCGTGGTCGACCAGGTGGTCACCCCCGGCGCACAGGCCACGCAAGAGCTCGGGGACGACGATCGTGTCGCCCACGGCACGGATCGCGAGGAGCTGCTGGCCGAGTTCGCCGAGGAGTGCGGCCCGGATGCGGTCGCCCCCGACCTGACCGGGCTCACCGAGGACGAGGCGGAGGCGCTCATCGAGCCGCTCATCGAGGCGTGCGAGGAAGCGAA
>JBDTWT010000119.1:0-5445 GCA_040006555.1 Chloroflexota bacterium | reverse complement strand
TTCATCATTGAACAGCGATCCTGATTCTCCGGTACTTATATAAGCCTTATCTCCCATTACAAACGCAACCGCATTTGCCCTGATTATTTTATAGCTGTCATCATAAGTATCGGTACTTACATTAGAAATGGATCTTAACTGGGTCCATGCATCAGCGGCCGCCGATGCCGCCGCGCTGCGAGGCATGCCGAAGGCGGCGGTAGCCGTTGGGCTGCCCCTCCTCGTGGTGGTCCTGGCAGGAGTCGTCTCCGCCACGCACGCCACCTCCGCCGGACAGGTCTCGCCGCATGTCGACTGGCTCCGCTTCCAGATCGATGACGTGTTCACCGAGTCTCCGCTGTTCCTCCTGGCTGCCATCGCCATCGGCGTGTTCTCGCCGGCTCTCGGAGTCCTCCTCGTTGTCGTCTTCGGGGTCATGGACCTGGCGGCGGCCGCGATGCAGCCGGGCGAGCTGGAACCCCTGCCCGCGGCGCTGGCCGGTCGGCTGGTTGCCATCTGGCTGCTCTGGCTGCTGGTCGTCGAGATCCCCATCCTTGGGCGCCAGCTCGGGCTGTCGTGGCAACGAGTTGTGGGCAATCGGTTCGCCGTCGCGACCCTGACCGGGGTCGCCACCGGCGGCTTCGTCTGGTTCTGGACCCTGGCCGCCACCGTCCTCGTCAGGCCGGTCTTCGTCTGGTCGAGCCTGCCCACCGGGGTGCGCCTGGAGGCGATCCAGCCGGTCCAGACCGCGGGACTCGCCTTCGCCGTCGTCGGAGGGCTGCTGGCCGGCGCGGTCGCTCTCGCCCGCGGCCCGGCGGGGCTGATCCACGACCCGGCGCGGCGACCCGCGCAGCCGAAGTCACGTGGGCCCCTGGCGCTCCTGCGGCGCCTCGTCGGGCGCGTCGTCGTCGCGGCGCTGCTGACTGTCGCGCTCGGCGGCTTGATCAGCGTGCCGCTCGAGGCGGTGGCGCTGTTTGCTGCCCTGCTCGTGGCGCGGCCGCTGGCGCGCCTGGTGGCAGACCGCACGTCGCTCGGCCGGGTCGCCCGAGCCCTGCCGCCGATCGCGCGCTACGCGGTCGCTGCGGCCCTCAGCTTCACGGTGGCACAGCTGACCATCGCCCCCCTCTACCAGTTGGCCGCTTTCGACTCCTCCGGGAACGTCCCGCAGTTCTTCTCGGTCATCGTGTCCGTGGCGATTGGCATCATCCTGGTCGAGCTGGCGACGACGCCCGGCGCGCCGGCGAGGTCGAGGCCGACGGCCGCGTCCTCGGTCGGCGCCGCCGTAATGCTTGTCATGGTCCTGGTGGTGCTCCAGCTCGCTGCTCCGCTCGCCGTTCTGGCCGACAACTGTGCGGGCCTCGTGGACTGCTGGGGAACGCCATTCCTGGCCGCGCTTGCCGGCGGGGGCTTGCCGATGGCGATGGCAGCCGCGTCGCAACCACCGAAGACTCCGCCACCTGCGCCGAAACCCGATCAGAAGGATCGTGATCGCGACTTCAACCAGAAGAAGAAGGACTACTGGACCAAGGAGGCCGACCGCCAGAAGACGGACCCGAAGTACAAGAACTGGCCGGACCTCCAGCCCCAGTACGAGCGGTACATCCAGAAGCAGCGTGACTACTGGAGCAATCCGCCCCCGCCGAAGAGCGACGGCAAGTCAATCAGCCCGCAGGCCGTGGGCAGCTCAGGCGCCGGAACAAAGGCATGAGGGGCGAAATGGCATGAGGAGAATGTGATGGCCGAATCCGATGTCTTCGTGACGGGTGCGACCGGCTTCGTCGGGCCGGCGGTCGTCGCCGAGCTCCTGCGATCCGGTCGAAGCGTCACCGCCCTCGTTCGCGAGCCCGTGCAGGTGGACGGGGCGCAAACGGTGGTCGGAATGCTCGGAATGCTCGACGGCGCCGCGGGTGCGGCCGTCGGCGCGTCGGGCGCGGTGGTCCACCTGGCCTGCGAACGATCAGCCGATCGCGAACGGGTCGTGTACGACGACATCCTCGGTACCGGAGAGCTGCTCGACCTGTGGCAGCGCGGGCCGTTCGTGTACAGCAGCACGACGACCGTGCACGGGGTCCCTCGCGGCATCCTGAATGCGGAGACCGCTATCCAGCTCGACGACTGGTACCACGGCGGGAAGGCTGTCAACGAGTTCCAGGTCCGGTCGGCGGCGGCAGAGCAGGGCACCGTCCGTGGACCGGGGATCAGCCTGCGGCCGACCCTGTACTTCGGTGCGACCCGTCGGACGCCGAAACGCCAGTACCTCGACTGGTTCCTTCGCCGCGCTGCGGCGGGAGACGCGATCACGTTCGTGTCCGAGGAGGCCATGGCAACTGACGGGGCTGCCTATGTCGGTACGGAGGACTTCGGCCGTGCCGTCGTCGCGGCCCTCGGTGTGGGCGACTCGGGCGCGTACCCCGTCGCGACCGGCTTCGTCACATGGCGCGACCTCCTCGCTGTGATCAACCGGGCCGCCGGTGCCAACGGCCGCGCCATCATCCGGCCCAACGGTCCCGAAGGCCCCGATGAGTTCCCAGTCCCGAATTCGCGCACCGAACTCGACTGCTCTGCCTTCATGGAACAATCGGGCTGGCGCCCCCAGCAGGGTCTGGAGGAGCTGGTCGACGCGTTCGTCGGCGGGGAGCGCGAAGCGGGTCGCCTCTGACGCCACCGCGGACCATTGCCGAAGCCCAAGACCGCGAGCTCGCACCACCCGGGCTAACCGGGGACCGGCAGATTGACCGGCATTCTGTCGTGGCCTAGGATGCGGTCATGACCGCCTCGACGGCCCGTGGCCCGCGCCTCGTGCGCGCCTTCCCGGCCTCCCTCATCGCGCGCGCGACCGGGGCCAACGTGCGCACCGCCGAGCGCTGGCGCGCGGGCCAGGCGCCGCAGCGTCGCTACCGCGACCGGATGAGCGTGCTCCAGGCGGTTCTCGACGTTCTCGGCCGCGGCATGTCCGAATCGGCCAAGCGTGCGTGGCTCGAGGCACCCAGCCCGTTCCTGGACTTCGAGCGTCCGGTCGACCGCCTCGCGGCGGGTGACTTCGCCGCCGTCCACGCCGCGGCTGAGTCGTACCTCGTCGGGGACTACGCCTGACCCAGCCGGCGGCTCCGCTCAGTCGTTTCTCTGGCCGGGTTCACCGCCAGACGGGCATCGGGGTCGCGTGCCTGCCACCCGCCCGGCCCGCCCCGGCGCCGGCCCGATACCACCGGGCCGGCGATCCCTGGCCGCTCTATGCCTCGTTGGATCCGACGACCGCGTGGGCGGAGTGGCGTGCCGCGACGGGTGGGCGTGTGGACCCGGCGGACGAGCGGCGTCGGCTGTGGCGCATCGACGTCACCAATCTGCCGGTACTCGACCTGCGGCGAGCCGAGGCCAGGGCGGCGTTGGGCGTCGAGCTCGCCGACCTCATCGGTCCGCGCGAGGCTTGTCAGGCGCTCGCCCAGCCGGCCCAACAGCTCGGAGCCCGCGGGATGATCGTGCCGTCGGCGGCGCACGATGGCGCGTGGAACCTCGTCGTCTTCCCGAGCGGCCTCGGAGCGATAAAGCCGGCCGGGTCGACCGTCAGGAATCCCGCTCCCCCGCCAGCGGCCTGACCGGCACGGGCGTCACGACCGCGCCCTCCCCGCCGGTCTCCGGTGCCGGGTGGCCCTCGTCCCGTGGCCGTCCGGAGACCATCGCCACCACGGCGCCAAGGATGAGCGCCCCTGCGATGAGCGTCCGCGCCGTGATCGGCTCGGACAGCAGGATCGCCCCGAGGGCGACCGCGATGATCGGGTTGACGTATGCGTAGGTCGCCACCGTGGACACCGGGGCATGCGCGAGCAGCCAGGTGTACGCGGTGAAGGCGACGATCGATCCGAAGATCACCAGGTAGACGAAGGCCGCAACCGACTCGCCCGAGAACGCGCTGACGTCGAGCTGGCCGATCTCGCCGAGGAGGCTCCCCACCACGACAAGCGAGAATCCGCCGGCGAGCATCTCGAGGCCCGTGGCGAGCAGCCCGGAGCGCGGCAGCGGAGCATGCCGTGCGTAGACGGATCCGGCCGCCCAGGAGATCTCCGCGCCGACCACCAGGAGGACGCCGATCGGGTTGATCTGCGCCAGGCCCTCCACCGGAACCACGAGGACCGCGACGCCGATCACGCCGGCGAGCAGCCCGCCGACCACCAGCCGGCTCGGACGCCGGCGCGTGACCAGCGCGTCGAAGAGAGCGAGCCAGATCGGCATCGGCGCCACCAGCACGGCCGCCACGCCGGACGGGATGTACAGCTCGGCGAGCACGACGCCGCCATTGCCGCCGAGCAGCAGCAGCGTGCCGACGACGAAGGCCGAGCGCCAATGGGCGGCCGTCAGTCGCTCGGCTGCCGCCCCACGACCGCGGGCGCGCCACCACGCGTGGGCGGCCAGGCCGCCCAGCATGAGAGTGCCGGCCAGGCCGTAGCGGGCGCCGGCCGCGAGGAGCGGCGGCATCGTCTGGATCATCACCGCGATGCCGAAGTACGTGGAGCCCCAGACGACGTAGACGATGAGGAGGGCGACGGCCACCGCCGCGGGTGAGGCCCGCGTATGACCCGGGGATGTCATCGGCACATTGTGCCGTCAGCGGCGGGTGCACAATCGGCTCATCGATGTCGATCCGCGCCCGTGTCGGTCGTCGTCATCGGTGAAGGCCGCATTGGCGGCCGATGCCTGACGAGGAGATGACCCGATGAAGTACATGATGCTGATCGCCGGCAGCGAGGACGAGGAGGCGAGGGGGCCCGAGGCCGAGCGGGCGGCCATCTACGAGCGCATTCGCTCGTGGTGGGGCGAGCACGTCGCGGCCGGACGAATCATCGAGGGGTACGAGCTGCAGCCCTCCGCGACGGCGACGACGGTCCGGGTGGCTCCCGACGGAAAGGCCACCGTGACCGACGGACCATTCGTCGAGGCCAAGGAGATGGTCGGCGGGTACGGGATCCTCGAGGTCGCCGATCTCGACGAGGCGCTGGCGGTCGCCTCCTCCTGGCCGGGGTCGGCGGCGCTCGAGATCCGCCCCATCGTGGAGAGCGGTGCCTGACCGACGAGGCGTCGACGAGCACCTCGAGCGCGTCCTGCGGGAGGAGCGGGGCCGCCTGACGGGTGCGCTCGTCCGGATCCTGGGCGACTGGGACGTCGCGGAGGAGCTCGTCCAGGACGCCGCGGTCGCTGCGCTCGAGCACTGGCCCGCGGACGGCGTCCCGCGCAACCCAGGCGCGTGGCTCATGACCGCGGCGCGCCGAAAGGCGGTCGACCGGCTCCGGAGGGATGCGCGCTACCGCGACCGGATGCGCCTGCTCACCGCCGAGGCCTCCAGAGAGGAGCCACCCATCGATACCGGTGGACCGATGGCGGCCGATGACCGCCTGAGGCTGATCTTCACCTGCTGCCACCCCGCGCTCAACCGGGAGGCGCTGGGCGTCACCCATGGCTGGCTTCGGGCTCCAC
>JBDTWT010000118.1:0-5485 GCA_040006555.1 Chloroflexota bacterium | reverse complement strand
GCAGCACGAGTGGAGTATCGGCGGTGATGTCGCTTCTCACGGTCCCGTCCAGGCGCGTCCAGACGAACGGGTGCCCGAGCCCGCGACCGACGACCGGGCTCGAGGCGAACATGTTCCACGCGACCTCGTACTGGGCGACGCGCTCGCGCATGCTCCCGTCCCGCAGCGGCGAGGCGAGGAACCGCTGGAGCCGCCCGATGAGCGTCGAATTCGGGCCTGAGGCGGGGGGCAGCGTCGGCGCCGGACGGGACTCCGCGCTCTCTGACGCGGACTGCGCCGGCCTCGAGGTGGGAGGCTCCGTGCTCGCTGATGCGGACGCTGCGGGAGGCGGCGCGCCGATCGGGAGGACATCATGACTGCTCAGGAGCGACGCCTGCACGAGCGTGACGAAGGTGAGCGTGACGAGCCCTGTGCCGACTGAGGCCAGCGCCGAATGCCGAAGCCACGCCCGCCCCGCGACGATCATCACGACGGGAAACACCACCACGAAGATCAGGGCGGAGCGCGATCCGGTGATCAGGAAGGTTCCGAACGCCAGGCCGCCCAGGATCGCCCAGCCCACGCGGCGGCGGCGGTCCACCACTGCCGCGGCTAGCGACACGACGAATAGCGCCGTCGGAAGGCTCGCCGTCGGCAGTAGTGGGGCGCGGAACGGGAGATCCGCCACGCCCCGCGCGGCAACCCAGTACACGGCGAACGAGAGTGTTCCCAGCACGGTGGTCGCGCCGGCCAATGCCAGGATCAACCCGCTCCGCATCGACGTCGCTGCATCGAGCGCGAGCACCGGCACGGCGGCGAATAGCGCGTACGTTGCCGCGTCACGCAGCCACTGGTTCGTCGGCGTCCCGTAGGCGAGCGACACTGGCAGGGAGAGCGCGATCAAGCCCGCCAGGATCGCGGACGCGATCAGCCACGGCGCTGCCGCCGCGAACATCGGGCGGTGACGGAGACTCCAGACGGCACGGCACGAGAACACGAAGGCAATGCCGGCGAGGGCTAGGTAGGCAAGCTTGCCGGCGTCAAGGTCCTGGGTCGACTGGAGCACCATGAGGCCGCCGCCGACTACGACGATCAGCCGCAGGATGCCGGCGGGCGGGACGAGCTCCGCCAACGACCGAGGGGCTCGGTCCGTTCCGGCCAGAGATCTCACGCGTGTGGAGGGGCGGCGATCAAGACAGAGTGATCGTACGCGCTGCGCGCGTTGTGGTTCCTCCGATCAGGGCTCGAACGAGCCGGTCGACGCGCCGATGTCGGTCACTGCGGTCTCGAGCGCGTCGCCAATGTGTGACCAGGAGTAGCGAGCCTCCACGAGCGCGCGGCCCGCATTTGACAGGCGAGCCCAGAGGGCATCGTCGTGGAGCAGATCCTCGACCGCCTTCGCAAAGTCGACCGGCTCGTCGGCAATCAGTGCATGGGTCCCGTTCACGAGTCCGAGACCCGCGCCGCCGATCGTCGTCGTCACGACGGGGAGCCCCCATGCGAGGGCCTCCAGGATCTTGAGGCGCGTCCCCCCGCCGTGCCTCAGCGGCACGACCATCGCCCGGCTCGTTCTGAAGTACGGTGCGATCTCGGGCACGTAGCCGGTCACGGTGATCGGCAGCGACGCGCGCCCGGCGACGGCAAGGACCTCCGCGCTCGGGTTGGAGCCGACGACCGTGAGCCGTGCGCTCGAATTTGCGAGACGGGGGGCGATGTCGGTCGCGAAGTGACTAACTGCGTCGCGGTTGGCGCTGTAGGCAAGGCTGCCCACGAACAGGAGATCGCGCGACACCGGTGGCGCCGACAGTGGACTGATGGCTGCCGTGTCGACTCCATTTGGCACGATGCTCACGCGTCCGGGCGCCATTTGGGCGAAGGCGTCGGCCTCCTCCGGCGACACGGCGAGAATGCGGCCGACGGAACGCAGCGCCTTCCGCTCGTAGCGCTCGACGGCGCGTGCCTGCAGCCGTGCAATGGAGCGCCGCCCGGTTCCCCCCTCGCTCCGTGCGATCGCACGGATTCGTGCCGCCTCGTGGTTCTGCGTATCGAGCACGACGAGGCCTCTGACGTGGGCTGGCACGAACGGATACATGTAGAGTTGTTCGACGAAGATCGGCTCCGTCGAGGCGTCGGCTAACCATGCGCTGGCCGCGCGGGCCGTCGCAGGCGACCAGAACCAGTGCTCGTGAAACGCCCGCCCCATCACGGTGTCGATCGAGAGCCGCGCGACGCGGTGCGGGCCGGAGATGCCGCGTGGCACCAGCACGGCCTCGTCGGTCACGGCACCGAGCTGTCCGGCGAACCCCCCGGGCTCGTCCGGTGGGACCAGGGACCAGAGACGAACGGTCCAGCCACGGCGCTTCAGCTCGCGCATGAGGTGAAACACGCGGATGCGGTCGCCGCTGATGCCGGGTGCCGGCGGGCTGTGCGTCAGGAACCGGATCGAACGAGCCGTCCCGCTTGGTTCGCCGCGCATCGCTAGTACCCCAGGTCGCTCTCTCCTGCCTCGAGCATGTCGCGCAGGAAGCAATCGAGCCCGGTCCGCGGTCGCCAGCCGAGCTCTTCCCGCGCGCGCCTCGCATCCGCCCGGATCGCCGCGGGGTCGGTCGGTCGAATCAGCGCCGGGTCCACGACTACGGCCGAGGTACCGGCGGCACGAAAGGTGGCGGACCACTTCCCGGGGTCAGGACTCGAGCGATCCCAGTCGAGCTCGAGCTCCGCAAGGGTGAAGGCGCGGTCGACGAGCTGCCAGACCGCATGGAGCTCACCCGAGCCGAGGACGTAGTCGCGGTAGCTGGCCCCGACGTCGGCGTCGGGGGGATGCTCGAGGGTCTTCGCCCGCACCTCGATCTGCCGGGCCACCCGCACCATCCCGTCGACGTAGTCGGGCGCGAAGCCCCAGTCTCGCTGGGCGGCCAGGTTGCCCACGGTGAGGGGAGGTCCGTTGCGCACGCGTTCGGGCGCCGACCGGAGCATCCGGACGTGGTCGACCACGCGTCGCGTCAGAAACGACGGGGCACGGCGGCGCGATTCGTGATTCGAGACGATGCCGGCGGCGACACGCAGGCCGTAGGTGCGTCGGTACGCGTCGCACGCGAGGTGAGCCGCCGCCTTCGCCGCCGCGTACGGGCTCTGTGGCGCGAGCCGAGACTCCTCGTCGTGCGTGACAGCCTCGCCCGGCTCGGCACCGAACATCTCGGTGGAGGACGACTGGTAGAACCGGGTCTCAGGGCTGCCGGTTCTGAGGGCTTCCAGCAACGCCTGAACCGAGTCGGCGTTCGTCCGCCAGGTCGCGCTTGGGTCCGCGAATGAGAGCGACACGCTGCTCAGTCCGGCGAGGTTGTACAGCTCGTCGGGTCGGACCCGCGCCACCAGTTCCCCGTACCCGGCAACGTCGTTGATGTCGAGTCGATGGACCGTGAGCGAGCCCCGATCAGGCAATGTACCGAAGTCGGGACTTCGGCCCCCCTCACGCACGACCGCGTGAACGTCGGCCCCCTCCTCGAGGAGCCGCCGTACGAGGTAATACCCGTCCTGTCCGGCAGCGCCGGTGACGATGGCGGACGCCTGGCGCGCCGGACGAGACATACGAGACATCTTCACCGAGGGGGAGTCTGCCGCATCCTACGACGGCTCGGTCCGCCACGCCGATGGCCGCGCGCGGCGGGTGAGCCGAGCCCGTGCCGCCCGGAGATCCCGCTACACTCCACCTCCGCTCGGACCCCCCGCTTCCTGCGTGACGAACTCTTGAACGACGTTCCGCCGACGGTCGCGCCGCCCTCCATGAGCCGTCGTGCCAGACGAGGGAATGTGCGCGGCCGTCCTCGCATCTTGATCGATGCTCTCGCGTACTCCCCGACGGACGGCGGGCTCACGACCGCTGTGCACGACCTGATGCATACCTGTCGCCAACTTCTCGAGTTCGAGTTCGTCGTCGCACATCCTCGGCAGCACACGTCCGCCTTCGGGCGGTACGGCCTTGAGACCGTGTCCGTCGCAGTTCCGCGGCGCCTCCGCTTCTTCGTATCGCTGCTGGTCCTGCCGCTGTTGGCGCGTCGGACGCGCGCGGCGGCCGTCCATTGCGAGATTTCAGCGCTGCCCAGGTTCCTTGGGGTGCCGGGTTCACTGACGGTCAATGACGTCTACTTCCTGATCGACCGCGCCGCGGGTGGTCGATCCATCCGCCAGCGGATCATGCAGGCGTACTGGGAGCGGCTGTTCCTTGCCTCGGCACGTCGGGCTCGCGTGGTGAAGACCATCTCCGAGTCGACCGCGGATGACCTTCGACGCCTCGTTGCGGCAGACCTGCCGATCGTTCTCTGCGAGCCGCCCGTCACCGTACCATCCGTGTCGAAGCCGCTTCGCGAGAGGCTCCTTGGGGCTGACGAGGAGCTGCGGTTGCTCTTCCTGGGAAGCGTCGTGCCTCGCCGGAACCTGCCCTTTCTTCTCCGCGCGCTGCAGCTCGTGCGCCGCCCGTGGCGCCTCGATGTCGTGGGCAGCCTGTGGTGGGGAATGGGCGAACTGGGGTCGGTGGCCACCGACACTCGCGTACAACTCCACGGCTACGTCCCCGACGCGGAACGGGAGCGCCTGCTGGCGGAAGCCCATCTGCTCGTGGCGCCCTCTCTCCACGAGGGGTTCGGCTACCCGGCCGCGGAGGCAATGAGCAGGGGCCTCCCGGTGTTCGCCTCCGACGCATCGTCCTTTCGCGAGTTCGTGCCACAGGCGTGGCGGTTCCCGCTCGACGATCCGACGACGCTGGCGACCATGATCGACGATCTCGATGCGGAGTCCTTCGCCCGGATGTCGGACATCGCCCGTGATGCCGTTCGCCGGTTCGACCAAGTGAACCACACCGCCAAGCATGCCGAGCTCTTCAGTCGCCTCGTGGCAGGGCAGAGCCATCGTGGCGGCTCGGAGCGTCCGCGGTGAGCCACGGGAAGGGAGATGGACGTCGCGTGCTCGTCATCGGCGCGAGCGGCCAGGTCGGTCGCCAGCTCATCCGGGAGCTGGGGCGCCAGTCGCCCGCGGTGGACCTCGTCGCGGCGTCCAGATCGGATCCCGATCCGAGTCGCCAGGTCGACCTGAGCAGACCGGAGACCCTCGAGCGGTTGATCTCGGATGTCGCGCCGGATCACGTCATCCTGACGGCCGCGGCAACCAACGTCGCCTGGTGCGAGACGCACCCGGTCGAGTCCCGGGCCATGAACGTCCAGGCCCCGGCGTCCGCAGCCCGCGCCGCGCGCCGCGCCGGAGCGTCACTCACCTTCATCTCGACCGACTACGTCTTCGATGGGGCAAGCGGCCCGTACGCGGAGGACGCCGCGACGAATCCGATCAACGAATACGGGACGCAGAAGCTCGATGCGGAGTCCGAGGTTCTAGCCGCAGATTCGGGCAACCTCGTGATCCGCACGTGCCAGGTCTTCGGCGATGACCCGCGGCGGACTAACTTCGTGATCCGGGTCGCCGACCAATTGCGCGCCCGAGAACGGGTCGAGGCTGT
>JBDTWT010000117.1:0-5496 GCA_040006555.1 Chloroflexota bacterium | reverse complement strand
GATGAGCAGGGCGATCATGTCGTCGATCCCGGTGTCGACGTCCAGGATCACCGGCCGCGGCGGCGCGTCCGCGGAGGGCTCGATGTCCATCGCGCTCATGGTACGGGCACCCGCCAGCCCCCGGCCTGGCCCACCTTGGTCCCGAGCTCGCGCCCGAGCGCCCGGCTGACGTGGCGCGCGGCGACGAGCAGCCCGTCGAGGTCGACGCCGTGCGTCATCCCCTCGCGGTCGAGCAGGTAGGCAAGGTCCTCCGTCGCGAGGTTGCCCGCGGCGCCCGGAGCGTAGGGACATCCGCCCGTCCCGCCGGTGGAGGCGTCGAAGGTGCGGATGCCGAGCTCGAGCGCGGTCACCACGTTGGCGAGCGCCGTCCCACGCGTGTCGTGGAAATGCATCGCCAGCCGCTCGGCGCCGATGCCGTCCGCGAGCAGCGTGCCCACCACGCGCCGAACGTCCGCGGGGCCCGCGACGCCGATCGTGTCCGCGATGCTGATCTCGTCGACGCCGAGCTCGAGGAGCTGCCGCGCGACGCCGACCACGGCCGACTCGTCCACCTCGCCCTCGTACGGGCAGCCGAACGCGGTGCTCACGTAGCCGCGCGTCCACCAGCCGCGCTCCCGCGCCTCGGCGACGACCGGCCGAAAGGCCTCGAACGACTCCGCGATCGTCATCCCGATGTTCGCTTTGGTGAAGGACTCCGTCGCCGCGGTGAACACGCAGATCGCATCCACACCCGCGGCAACCGCCCGCTCGAGCCCGCGGGCGTTCGGGACGAGCACCGGGTATCGCACCCCCGGACGTCGCTCGAGCCGCGCCAGCAGCTCGTCGGCATCGGCCAGCTGTGGAACGGCGCGCGGCGACACCAGGCTCGTCGCCTCGATCTCGCGCAGGCCGGCGTCCGCCAGCAGCCCGATGAATCGAAGCTTGGCGTCGGTGGGCACCGGCGCCTTCTCGTTCTGCAGCCCGTCGCGCGGCCCGACCTCGTAGATCCGCACGTCCGGGTCAGTCATGTCGCATCGCCCGCATGGTAGGGCTCGATGTCGGCCAGGCGGTCGCCGCGCTGGACCTGCTGGCCCTCGGCGACCGCCAGTCGCGCGACCCTGCCATCGATCGGCGCAACCACGGCGTGCTCCATCTTCATCGCCTCGATGATCACCACCGGCGCATGCGCGGCCACCTGGTCGCCCTCCGCCACGCGTACCGAGATGACTCGGCCGGGCATCGGCGCGCTGAGGACGGCCGTTCCTCCGTCGGCGCTGCTCGCCGCGTGTCGCGCGGCCTCCTCCACGGAGGGCGCCGGCGCGACGCGGAACTCGAGCGACTGGCCCTCGACGTCGACGTGCGCCACGCCCTCCGCCACCACCGCAGTCCCCTCGGTCCCGCCGCCGCCGAGCGCGATCGTCCGCTCCTCGTCCTCGTGCCGCAGGCGAAGCACGGGGGCCGCGTTCAGCCGCCAGCCCCCGGCCCAGGGACCCCCTTCGCGTGGCCAGAGGGCATCGGCCGCGGCCCGCCAGTGATCCTCGGTCGGCTTCGCCATCGTCGGGAGGTCGAGCCGGCCGACCGTGTCGGTGCGCATCTCGCCGTCGTGCATGGCGGGCTGATCCAGGAGCCAGCGCAGGAAGCGCAGGTTGGTCCGAACGCCGAGGACCGTCGTGGCGTCGAGGGCAGCGCGCAGCCGGTCGAGCGCCTCGGACCGGGTGCGGCCGTGGGCGATCAGCTTGGCGATCATCGGGTCGTAGCGATCGGTGACCGCATCGCCCTGCTCGACTCCCGTGTCGATCCGCACGCCGGGCGGCCATTGCAGTCGCAGGAGGCGTCCGCTCGCCGGCAGGAACCCGGCTTCCGGATCCTCCGCGTACAGGCGGGCCTCGATGGCGTGGCCCCGGATCCGGGGCGGGGTGCCCAGGCCCAGCGTTGCGAGCGACTGGCCGTTCGCGATCCGGAGCTGGTCGGCGACGATGTCGCGTCCGGTCACCTCCTCGGTCACGGGATGCTCGACCTGGAGGCGCGCGTTCATCTCGAGGAAGAAGAAGTCGCCCGAGTCCGCGAGCAGCATCTCGACGGTCCCGGCGCTCTCGTAGCCGACCGACCCTGCCACCCGGAGCGCGGCCTCGCCCATGCGCTCCCGCAGGTCGGGCGCGACGGATGGCGCCGGCGCTTCCTCGACGATCTTCTGGCTCCGTCGCTGGGCGCTGCAGTCGCGCTCGCCGAGATGGACTCCGGCGCCCTGCCCGTCGAACAGGACCTGGACCTCCACGTGTCGCGCACCCGGGAGGTAGCGCTCGAGGATGAGCCGATCGTCTCCGAACGCCCGCCTCGCCTCACGCCGCGCCGCGGCGAGGGCGTCGCCCAGCTCACCCGGACCGTTCACCATGCGCATTCCCTTGCCGCCGCCCCCGGCGCTGGGCTTGACGAGCAGCGGGAAGCCGATGCGCTCGGCCTCCGCGGCGAGCGTGGCGTCGCCTTGGTCGGAGTGGTCGTAGCCCGCCAGGACCGGCACGCCGACCTCTGCCGCGCGCCGCCGAGCGGTGGCCTTGTCGCCGACGGCGGCGATGGCGTCCGGCGGCGGGCCGACCCACAGCAGCCCCGCCGCGGTCACGGCGCGCGCGAACTCCGCGTTCTCGGCGAGGAAGCCGTAGCCGGGGTGGAGCGCGTCCGCGCCCGCCAGCCGCGCGACGGCCAGCAGCTCCTCAGCGTCCAGGTAGGAACGGATCGGGTGCGCCGCGTCCATGCCGGGCTGCCGGCGGTCCCCATCCTCGACGACGCCGATCGCCCGGATTCCGAGCGACCGCGCGGCACGTGCCATGCGCGCCGCGATCTCCCCGCGGTTCGCGACGAGCAGCGTGCGGATCTGGCGGTCCTGCGGGGCAGAGGCCGGCGCGCTGAGGGCAGCGAGCGACGAACGCGACACGCGAACGCGGCCACCGACGCGAGTTGCGGCGAGGGTGCCCGATGCCACCCAGCGCTGGACGGTACGGACCGTGACTCCCAGCCGTTCCGCGACCTCGCGCGGGGTCAGGTCTCCGTCAGCCACGTCGCGATTGTCGCAGACGGCGCGGCGAACCTCAGCGGAGGATCAGTCGCCGCTCCATGACGGAGCCCGCTCCTCGGTGAAGGCGGTGAGGCCCTCCTGCCCCTCCGCCGACGTCCGCTGCTCGGCGATCCGCGCGATGGTGAGGGCGGCCGCGTCCGCGGCGGTCCGGCCGCGGAGCTCCCGGATGAGCGCCTTCGTGGCGCGGCCGGCCGTGGGCCCGGCCGAGCGCAGGTCATGGGCGATGACGGAGATGCGAGAGTCGAGCGCGCCCTCGTCCTCCACGACCTGGTGCACGAGCCCGATCAGCCTCGCGTGCTCGGCGTTGAACCGCTCGCCGGTGGCGAACAGGGCGCGCGCGTGTGACTCGCCGATCTTGCGCAGCACGAAGGTGCTGATGACCGCCGGCAGCAGCCCGAGCCTCGTCTCGGTGAATCCGAACACCGAACCGGACGTCGCGACCACGATGTCGCTGACGGCGCACAGCCCCATGCCGCCGCCGATCGCACCGCCCTGGACCCGCGCGATGACCGGGACGGGGCACGTGTCGATGGCGTTGAACATCGAATGCATGGCGGCCGCGTCGCGACGGTTCTCCTCGAGGCTCAGGCCGATGGCAGCGCGCATCCATTCGACGTCCGCACCGGCGCTGAAGAACGGGCCATCGCCTGCGAGGACCACGGCACGCAGCTCCTCGGGCGGTTGGGCCGCCAGGCCCGCGAAGGTCTCGCGCAGCGACTCGATGAGCTCTGCGTTGAACGCGTTCCGGACCTCCGGGCGCGCGAGCGTGACGCGGGCGACGTGCCCCTCCAGGCTGAGTCGGACCTGGCTCCCGCTCACGACCTGGCCCCGGACCCGTGGAACGGCTCGGCCACCGCGCGCACCTGGCCGAGCAGCGGCTCCTCGAGCCACACCACCTCGGTGTGGTCGGGCACGTCGACCGTGACCGTCGCGCCGGGCTCGCCGAGCAGGCCCAGCATCAGGCGCGGGCGGCCATCCGGCCCATCGGTTTCGACGAGGTAGGCGGCGTCGACGGAGGTCCCCGCCAGCGCCGCTGCCAGGCTCGCCTCGAGCGCGGCGACGTCACGTCCCGGGAGCCGCACGCGGATCGACGTGCGCGCGGTCGGCTCGAAGAGCGGCTCATCGGTTCCGGGCAGCCGGCCCTCGGCCAGCTCGGTGAGCTCGTGAAGGTCGAATCGGTACGGGACCGGTCCCGCGGGATCCATGATCGCCGGCAGGCCGGCGGCGGCCAGGTTGACGATCGCGATGCGGGCCGGGAGCGGGAGGTTTGCGGTGTGCGCGGGCGCCCACGCGGCGAGGGCTGCGACCGAGCCGAAGAGCACGCTCACCGGGGCGCCATCCCCCTCGCGCGCGAGCATCACGCTGATCTCCACCTGTTCGTCTTCGTCCACCGCCGCGGCCAGAGCCTGCTTCGCCTCGTCGCCGTGCTCCGGCGGGACGGGCAGCAGCAGGGTACCGCTCATGAGCGTCCGATAGAAGCCGTGCAGCTTCCGGCGGTCCGGCTCGCCGCGCTCCTCCGCCTCGCGGGCCGCGAGCATCGCCTCGAACAGGTTCGCGGCGCTCGTCTCGAGCGTGCCCGAGGGTGTGCTGCGGTCGTGGGATCCGGGGGCTGGCCGATCGGTCTGGGTCATTGCTCCAGTGAGCGTAGTCGCGATGCCCTGCATCGTCGCGCTCAGCCCCCGACGCCCAGCGTCTGGAGCCCGGCCCGATCGAGCTCCGCGCGGGCGAGGCGGTCATGCCGGCCGGTCGACCAGTCGCCGAACGGGTCCGGGCTGAAGCGGAGCAGCTCGTCGTACTCCAGCCGATGCAGGGCGCGCGACGCCAGGAGGCGCTCGATCTCGGGCGCGGGCACCGGCGTCGCCGATGCGAAGCGCCGTCGCCTGATCACGCGGGTCGCCGCGTTCAGGCGGCTCCAGCGTTCCACGCGCCACGGGAGGTAGCGGTTGAGCCACGGGACGAGGCCGGCGGCCGCGACGAGCAGGGCCACCAGCACGGCGATCGCGATGAGGGCGCGCTCCAGGTCCATGCCGAAGGCGACGAGGGGGTCACCGGCCGCGGCAAATGCGTCGCGGATGCCGCTCGCCGCACCCTCGCCCACCAGCGGGACCCCCTCGAATGCGCCGCCGATGCTGTCGCCCGCATCGTGAAGCTCCAACCCGCCGCGCTGGACGAGCCGCCCCGCCTCCGCGAGGTTCGCGAGGAAGCCGTAGACCCGGATGCCGATGGTGACCCACAGGACGATCCACGCGAGCGTCGCGATGTCGACGGCGATCTCGCGGGCCCGCGCCCCGCCGCGTTCGCTCCAGATGTGCATTCGGTCAACCTCACATGCGATACAGGGCGAAACCCGGCTCCGGGATGGGCGCGTTGAGCGCCGCGCTGATGCCGAGCGCGAGCACGCGACGAGTGTCGAGCGGGTCGATCACGCCATCGTCCCAGAGCCGCGC
>JBDTWT010000116.1:0-5608 GCA_040006555.1 Chloroflexota bacterium | reverse complement strand
AGGTTGGCCACGACGTCGCGCGCGACGTCCGGCTCGTGATCGGGCGAGGCGCCGGCGTATCGGCCCGTCTGCCAGCCGTAGCCCTCGTTGAAGATGCCGAACTCGTCGATCGGGTCGAGCACCTGGAGGTCGAAGGCCTTGGCCAGGGCAAAGTCCTCCTGGCCGCAGCCCGGCGCGATGTGGACGATGCCGGTGCCCTCGGCATCCGACACCTCGTCCCACGGGATCACGCGGTGCGCCACGCCGGCGGCGATCGGGAGGTGGTCGTAGGGTCCCTCGTACGCCAGGCCGACCAGATCCGCCCCGCGGGCCTCGCCCAGCACCGCGGCGTCCGCGGCGACGCGGGCGCGCGAGCCTCCGCTCACCCACCAGCGCCGACCGTCCCGCCCCTCGACCAGCTCGTAGGTGAGCCCCGGATTGACCGCCGCCGCGACGTTGCTCGACAACGTCCACGGCGTGGTGGTCCAGACGAGCAGGTCCTCCCCCTCGTGCCCCTCGCTCGTGATCGGCAGGCGCACGATCACCGAGAGGTGCTTCACGTCGGCGTACCCCTCCGCCGCCTCCATGTTGCTGATGCCGGTCCCGCAGCGCGGGCACCACGGCATGACGTCGTGGCCCTTGACCAGCAGGTCGCGTCGGTGGCACTCGGCCAGGAAGGCCCAGATCGTGTAGTTGTTCTCGTCGGAGTTGGTGTAGTAGCTGTGCTCCCAGTCCATCCACATTCCGAGCCGCTTTGACTGCTCGGTGATGAGGGCAGCGAACTTGTCGACGCGCGCCTTGCACAGCTCGACGAAGCGGTCGATCCCGTACTCCTCGATCTGGCGCTTGTTGTTGAAGCCCAGCTCGCGCTCGACGTTGACCTCGATCCACAGGCCCTGGCAGTCGAAGCCGTTCTGGTAGCGCTGCCGCTCGCCGAGCATGGTGTGGTAGCGCTGGTACAGGTCCTTGTAGGTCCGGCCCCACGCGTGGTGCACGCCCATCGGGTTGTTCGCCGTGATCGGCCCGTCGAGGAAGCTGTAGCGACGCTCGGATGCCTCGTTGCGGGCGAGGTAGCGCGCCATCGTGCCGCGCGCGCGCCAGCGCTCGATCACCTCTCGCTCGACCTTCGGCACGTCGAGCTTCGTTTCGACCGGATTGAACACATGGGCCCCAGATACGACGAATCCCGCCCCGGATCCGGGACGGGAGGGCTGCGCCCGATCGTGGCAGTCGCCGCAGCGAGTGTCAATCGAGCCGTCTCAGAGCGGGAGCAGTGCCCGTCCGATGAAGACCGATGCCGCCAGTCCGCCGGTGACCACGACGCCGACCGTCCGCGGCCACCACGTCCTGGCCATGAGCGCCCCGATGCTGCTTCCGGGCCCGGCGAGGACGAGCGCCAGGGCGGTGAGGCGCGCGGTGTCGGAACCGAGCTCAGGCATCCGCCCGAGATACGCGCCGGCCGCCCAGGCCGCCCCGGCGCCGACGAGTGGGACGAGCGGAAGGAGCCAGCTGGGTCGTGGCCGGCTGATCGGGAGCGCGCGGACGCGCTCGGGCATCCTCCGCCTCGTCGCGGAGGGCACGGCCACCGCAGACGGCAGGGCCGGCATGTCGAGCGAGGCGTCGTTCGGCCGACGGCTTGCCCATGACGGACGCCGGAAGATGCGCCGTGGCGCCGCGGGGACCTCCGCCGGCGGGGTCTCGATCTCGGGGGCCGGCGCCGGCGGCGCGGCGGCCGGCGCAGCGCCGCCGGACGCGCGAGCCTCAGCCGCCTGACGCGCGACCGACTCCTCGTACAGCGACCGCTCGATGCCCGTCAGCAGACGCGGGTCGAACCCCTCCACGCCGGCGGGTGGCGTCGGTGCCGGTGCCTCCTCGGGATGCGCCTCCTCGACCTTCTCCTCGGCCCGCGCCCTCGCGTGAGCGGCGCGCGTGAGCGCATCGATGAGGTGCTGCTCGTCCGAGGCGGCGATCGCGAGGCGTCCCCGGGCGGTGGGGATGAGGATCACCGTCTCCGTCGGGGCGAGGCGCACCACGTGGATCTCCTCCACGTTCCGAAGGATTGCGGGACCGAGTGCCCAGCCGAATCGGAAGCCGGAACGCAGCGGGGATGCGCCCTCGCCGTGGAGGTGGACGCGCGTGAGCGACCCCGGGGTGAGCAGGTAGACGCGGCGACCGAAGAGCCAGCTCACACGGACGATCGACTCCTCGATGTCGACCCGCACGCTGAGCGGCACCGCCGCCCCCACGAGCCCGAGTACGCCGATGGCGGCGCCGCCCGCAGCCACCGCGAGCCCGGGCGTCCCTCCCACCAGGACGAGGCCCATTGCGGCCAGCACGCCGCCGAGCACGATCGCGAGGAACGGCGCGGCAAGGAGTCGCGGAAGGGATCGGGCCAGGCGAACCCGGTCGATCGGTCGTGCGTCCCGCGCCATCGTCAGGTCAGGCCTTCTCGGTCACGCGGTACTCGAGGTATCGGCCGGTGAGCAGCCGGGTCTGGGCGTCGAGGGCTGGCAGCGTGCTGAAGAAGATGCCCACCAGCGGCAGCCCGAGCCATTGGAGGTAGCTGATGATCCGCTGGAGCCTGCCCCAGTGCGCGGGCCGCGGGGGGACGATGCGGTGCTCGACGATGACGAGCACGAACAGGCTCGCGAGCGCAAGGGTGAGCATCCCGCTCGCGAACAGCGGCAGGTTCTGGCCGAGCGTCGTCTCCGCAAAGGCCGGGTTGATGATGAGTGGCACGGTCGCCCCGAACATCACCACGAACGGCGCGATGGCCCAGTTGATGTGCTCGCCGAACAGGTTGGCCATCCGCCAGAAGCGCGACCAGAACGGGATCTCGCGATGGCGGATCGCGTTCTGGATCACGAACGGGATGTCGGTGACGCCCCATGCCCATCGACGGGCCTGGAGGTACTGCTGCGCCATCGTCCGCCAATACCCTCGGGCTCGGACCGCGTCGCCATAGATCGGGATGAAGAGCGGCACCGCACGGAACCGATCCCCGTAGCGGAAGTAGCTCTTCCAGTAGAAGCGGCTGTCCTCCGGGATGGCGTCGGTGGCCCAGTAGCCGACGTCGTGGACGAGGTGCAGCGTGGTCGAGTAGCTGCCGAAGCTCTGGAGCTTCTCCGGCAGTGCGCTGCGCCACATCTGCAGCTGCGTGAGGAGCGCCGCGAACAGCCGCTGCAGCAGAGGGGCTTCCCAGATGTTGTTGTGGAAGTACGGGATCGGCTGGTAGAGCTGCGTCTCGCGATTCGGATCGGTCAGGTGCACCCAGGTCAGGTAGGTGAAGTACTGGCGGTGCACGCGGTAGTCCGCGTCGAGGTCCGTGACGATGATGCGACGCGGGTCCATGCCGCGCTCGCGTACGAGCAGCCGGTAGAGGTAACGGCCGCCCCAGGCCATGGCGCTGCTCTTCCCCACTACGATCCCCGGCTCGAGCGGATCGAGGATGTGGATCAGCTCCGCGAACTCGCCGCCGAACTCTTCCTGGAGCGCCTTGACGTTGGCGATGCCTTCATCGTCGGTCTCGCGCGTGACGATCGCGCAGATCTTGCGTTCGCGCGGCCAGTCCGCGGCCGCCAGCGCGCCGACCGTATGGCGCAGCTTGTCGAGGGACTCCGTGTAGGTCGGGATGAGCGCGAGATGGGTGATCTCGTCCATGGATGGCGGTGGCTCCGACAGCGCCTCGACCCGCCGCAGCTGCTCGATCTCGCGGCGGAGGCGTCGCCGCTCCGAGCCGTCGGGCCGCGCGAGCGCCGAGAAGCCGAACGCCCCGCGCGGCATGTCGCTGCCGAGGCCCGCCAGGCGGACCTCGAGTGCCGCCCGGCGCGCCGCCGGATCGCGCAGGCCGGCGAGCCGATCGGCCCAGTCGGTGGCGAGGACGTCGCGCACGCGTGCGAAGGCGATAAGGACCGCGCCGCTGAACCACAGCGCGCGGCACAGCCAGTAGAAGTCGAACGACAGCACGAAGTACGCGACGAGCCACGGGTAGCTGAAGCTCAGCCACAGGGGCAGGATGAGGATCGCCCACGAGATGGTGCCGGGAACCATCTCGAGCAGCCGCTCGAGCCAGCGGTAGCGGTCGCGATCCTCGGTGGTGGTCGACATGTGCCTCGCCTGACCGGCCGCGCGGCCCGGTGGCGATGAACGCCGAACCTCCGCGCCGCCTCTGCTAGTAGACGGGTGTGAGCCAGTCTCGGTATGCAGGCAACCTGCCGCGCACCGCGTCGAAGTAGGTCTTGGAGAGCATCCGCGTCAGCTCACCCGGTCGCCCGGACCCGATCGCGCGGCGATCGATCTCGATGACCGGGCTGATCTGGGCGCCCGTGCCGCACAGGAATACCTCGTCGGCACCGTACAGCTCGGTGCGGTCGATGCTGCGCTCCACCACCTCCGCCCCGTGGTCGGAGCGCGCGATCTCCATCAGCCGTCGGCGCGTGATGCCCTCAAGGATGTTGTCGGTGACCGGCGGGGTGATGAGGACGCCGCCCTTGACGATGAACAGGTTCTCGGCGCTCCCCTCGCTCACGTGGCCGTCCGCGGTGAGCACGATCGCCTCGTCGTAGCCGTTGAGCTGCGCCTCGCTCTTGGCGAGTGCCCCGTTCACGTACGCCCCGGTGATCTTGCCGCGCGCCGGGATGGCATTGTCGTCGGTGCGGCGCCAGGTGCTCACCTGGGCGCGGATGCCGGAGTCCGTGTCGATGTACTGCCCGAACGGGACCCCGAAGATCGTGATCTCGGACTCGAGGTTATGGAGCCTGACGCCGATGAGCTCGGAGCTCTTGTACACGATCGGCCTGACGTAGACGTCCTCGCGCAGCCCATCACGGCGGAGGAGCTCCACGGTGATCTCCGCAAGCTCCTCGGGTGACTGCTTCACGTCCATCATGAGGAGCCGCGCCGAGGAGTGGATGCGCCGGTAATGCGCGATGAGCTCGAGCGCGAAGAGCTGCTCCTCGTCGGCGTTCCAGTACGCGCGAATGCCCTCGAACACGGCGGTGCCGTAGTTGAAGCCGTGGGTCATCACGTTGATGTTTGCCTCGCGTAGCGGGACGAACTCGCCCCGGAAGAACGCCCACAGCTCGGCGGTCGCCGTCGCCGGCGCGGTACGTGTTCGCGGCTCCTGCTTCAGCACTCGGACCTCCAGTACGGGACCAGCCGGCATGCCGGCGCGCTCGTCCGCACCCGTGCGGGGAGCGCAAGAAGTATACCGGTGAGCTCGCGCTTGGACGCTCGGCGGGCAATCGGCCGATGCGCGCGGCTCGTGCTCAACGGACCGGTGCGGCGGACGCCCCCAGGGGCGTGAAGAGCGCCAGGTAGAGGTAGAGCAGGTAGAGCGGGCCGCCGATGAGGAGCGCCCATGCCGTGAGCCGTCCCCGCAGGACCATGCCGCCGAAGATGAGGATCGTGGCGACGAAGGCCACCCCGGCCGACGCGAAGTGGATGGCGCTCCCCTCGGTGAAGGTCCAGGTCGTGAAGAGCAGGCCCAGGACGGTGGGAAGGCAGCTCTGGAAGACCATCGCCCCGGTGATGTTGCCCATCGCCAGGGTGTCCTTGCCGGATCGCACCCAGATCACGCTGTTGAACTTCTCGGGCAGCTCCGTCGCGATCGGCGCGATCACCAGCGCCA
>JBDTWT010000115.1:0-5644 GCA_040006555.1 Chloroflexota bacterium | reverse complement strand
GCCGGCTTCGACCCCGACGACGCGCCTCGCGTGATCCGCGGCATCGTGGAGCAGCTCGACCGGATCGCGGGCGAGCGGGTGCGGCCGGAGGAGCTGGATCGCGCGCGCGCGTACGCGCGTGGCCGGCTGGAGCTGCGGATGGAGGAGAGCGGGGCCGTCGCGGGCTGGCTCGGGGCCGGAGAGGCGCTCCTGCCGCGCATCCTCACCGTGGAGGAGGTGATCGAGCAGCTGGAGGCCGTCACCGCCGACGATCTCCTGCGCGTGGCCGCCCGCTACCTCGCGCCGTCGAAGGCGCGCCTGGCGGTGCTCGGGCCCTTCCGCTCCCGCTCGCCGCTCGAGCGGGCGCTGCGGCCATGACGGACGAGCCGCCGCCGGAGGAGAAAGAGGCCTCGGACCGCGAGGTCCACCTCATCGACGTCCTCGTCGACGAGCTCGCACTGGCTCGCGCGCAGATCGACGCCGGCCTGCCGGGGCTGGCGGAGGGGACGCTGCGCCGCCGCCTCGCTTGGCTCGAGGCGTCCGGCATCGGCGGCGGGGACGAGACCGATGCGGCGCGCACGCTCCTCGCCGAGGCGCTCTGGCGGCAGCAGCGCCTGCTTGCGGCCCGCGCGGCCCTGGACGGCGTGCGGCCCGGCAGCCCGCAGCGTCGCCTGCCGATCGCCACGATCATCGAGGCCGAGGTGCTCGCCGCGGCGGGGGAGCTGGATCGCGCGGCGGGGGCGGTCGAGCGCGTCGTCGACAACGTCGGCGTGGACCAGGCGTTTGCGCTTCGCGCCGGCGCGCATGGCCGAGCGACGTGGCCGCTTCCGGCCGAGCTGCTGCCGGAGCCGCCCCGGCGCGCTCGGCCCCCGTGGTCCGCCGACCGACCGCAGGAGGACGTGCCGGACGAGCCGCCGGACGACGCGCGGAAGGCGGCGGCACGGGGCCGCATGGAGGAGGCGCGGGTCGCGTACGTGTCGGGCGCGGTCGACCGCGGCGACGTCGAGATGTCGATCGCGGTGCGGCTCGATCCGTCCCTCGCCGGGGACGGCGTGGCCATCCTGGAGCCCACCCTGGGCGGGCAGCCCTCGTCGGACCGTCTGCTACTCTACGGCGACCTGCTGCGCGCCGCGGGACGCGAGGTCGAGGCCAATCGGGCCTATGACCGAGCGGCCGACCGGCAGGCCTGACCCCGGCTCATCACGGCCCGCCGCGCATGCGGCGGCATCGGTCCTCACGCTGGAGCTCCATGCACATGCAGCGCACCCTCGTCCTCGCCAAGCCCGACGCCGTGCAGCGCGGCCTCATCGGCGAGATCCTCGCCCGCTTCGAGCGCAAGGGCCTCAAGGTGGTCGGCCTGCGGCTGCTGAGCGTGCCGCGGGACATGGCCGAGCGGCACTACGCCGTCCACGCGGAGAAGCACTTCTACGCCGGCCTGGTCGAGTTCATCACCTCCGGACCGGTGGCGGCCGTGGCGCTCGAGGGGCCCGACGCCATCGCCACCGTGCGACGCATGGTCGGCACGACGATGCCGAACGAGGCGGAGCCCGGAACGATCCGCGGCGACCTGGGCATCAGCGGCCTTCGCAACCTCATCCACGCCTCCGACGCGCCGGAGACCGCGGAGTCGGAGCTCGCGCTGTGGTTCGGAGCCGATGCGCTCACCGACTACGTCCGCGACGTCGACGCCTGGATCGTCGCCGAGGAGCCGCCCCGCGGCTGAGGAAGACCTAGGGTTGCGCGCCGGCCGGCACGAGCCGCCCGCTCGCCGGCTCCTCGGCCGCCAGTGACGGGTACTCCGGACGCTCGATGAGGCCCACCCGCTCGAGCGGAAAGTAGCGCAGCCAGGCGCGACCCAGGATGAGCCCGTGGTCGATCGGCCCGAAGGCGCGCGAGTCCTGGCTCTCGGGCCGGTTGTCGCCCATCACGAAGTAGGAGCCCTCGGGCACGAGCCACTCGCTGACGGGGTCCCCGTTGCGCGGCAGGGTCGGGGCGGTCGAGCCGTCGGCCTCGCGCACGACGTACGGCTCCTCGATCCGCACCGCGCTCTCGCCCGGTCGGGTCACGAAGACGCGGCCGTTCTCGAGGCTGACGGTGTCACCCGGAAGGCCGATGACGCGCTTGATGAACGGGATCCCATCGGTGGTGAGGCCCGAGCTCGATGGGGGCTCGAAGACCACCACGTCGCCGTACTCGTAGTCGCTGAACCGAGGCGTGAGCTTGTCGATGAGGATGTATTCGCCCTCGACGATGGTCGGGAACATCGACTTCTGCTGGACCTCGAACGGCTGCGCGACGAAGTTGTGGATCACGAGGTAGATCACGAGCGTGAGGACCAGCGTCTCGACGATCTCGAAGGCGCATCCGAGCGCGCGGCGCGAACCGGCGCGCTCGCCTGGGGCGGGCGCGCCGGGGTCGGAGGGGTCGTCGTGGGCGTAGGTCATCGGGTACCGAGCGGGGCGGGGCCGCGAAAGGATAACTCACACCGCCCGGTAGACTCGGGCCTCAGATGGGCAGCCTGATCCTCGTCCGCCATGCCACGACCGCCGCCTCGGAGAGCGGCCGCAATCTCGGCCGTGGCAGCGACCCGCCGCTCGCTCCGGCGGGCCGGAAGCTCGCGACGCGGCTGGCCGCGACCCTCGCCGCGGAGCTCGAGGAGCTGCCCCACGACGAGCTGCGCCTCGTCACGAGCCCCGCGCTCCGCTGTCGTGAGACGGCCGCGGCCCTCGCCGCGGGAGTCGGGGTCGCGCCGGACGCGGTCGAAGCCGACGCCGGCCTGATCGAGATCGACTACGGGGCGTGGGACGGGCTCACCGCGGAGGAGTGCCGGGCGCGCGATCCGGAGCGGCGCGCGGCGTGGGAAGCGGACCCGTACCGCACGAAGTGCCCGGGGGGCGAGAGCGGCGCCGACGTCGCGCGGCGCGCATTCGCGGTGCTCGTTCCGCTCGAAACCTGGCTCGCCGAGGACCGCGCGCGTTGCGCCATCGTGGTGGCGCACAACCACGTCAACGGCCTCCGGCTCTGCGCGCTCCTGGGGTGGCCCATGCGCGAGTACCGAGAGCGACTGGCGAACGACCCCGGGGGCTACAGCCTCGTCACCTTCGGGGCCGAGGTGCCCGTCGTGCGCAGGGTGAACGCCGCGCCGCGCTGACCCGAGGGGCGTGCGCAACCCAGACCCGGGTAACCCTCGACCGTGGGAGGGGCATTCCTATACTGTTGCGGCCGCACGACCAAGCCCACGCAACGAGGTCACATGTCCATCGAGGTCAGGCAGCAGCTCCAGCCGGCCATGCAGACCAAGGTGACCCCGAAGCAGATCGCGGCGAACTACATCCTGCAGATGAGCTCGGTCGAGCTCCAGGAGGCGATCGCGCAGGAGCTGGACGAGAACCCGGCGCTCGAGATGACGGAGAACCCGTCCTGCCCGATCTGCGGACACCCGGTGACGGGCAACTTCTGCACCGAGTGCATGCCCCGCAAGAACGAGGGCGAGGACGGCGCTCGGCTGCTCACCACCGACGACCTCCCGGGCGATGGCGCCGGCAGGCTGCGCGACGAGGGCGACGAGTTCGACCCGATCGCGCGGGCCGAGGCCGACTTCACCCTCGAGGACCACCTCACCTGGAACCTGCACGCCCTCCTCCCGTCGCGCCTGCATCCGGTCGCCGACCACGTCATCGGCGCGCTCGACTCGAACGGCTTTCTCACGCAGAGCGACGTCGACATCGCCGCTGCGACCAGCGTGAAGCCCGACGACGTCGGGCAGGTGCTCCTCGCGATGAAGGGCCTGGAGCCGATCGGCATCGGCTCACGCTCCATCACCGAGTCGCTGCTGGCCCAGGTGGAGTACCTGCGGGAGCAGGCCGAGGTGGACATTCCTCCGCACACGGAGGCCGTGATCGGCAAGCACCTGGCGGACCTCGGGGAGCGACGCTTCCGTGAGGTCGCGGCGTCCATCGGGGCGTCGCAGCGCGAGGTGATCGTCGTCTGGGAGTTCGTGAAGAGCAACCTCAACCCGTATCCGACCGCCGCGTTCACCGCGGCAGTGAGCGGCGACACCTCGCGGCCGATCATCCGCCCGGATGTCCTGATTCGGGACATCGACGACGAGCTCCAGGTCGAGGTCGTCGAGTCGCGACGCTTCGCGCTCCAGGTGGCGCCGATCTACTCGAGCCTTTCCTCCACGCTGCGCAGCACCGAGACCACCGAGGACGAGAAGCAGCACGTCCGCCAGTACGTCGGCCGGGCGAAGTTCTTCATCGACAACATCAATCGCCGGCGGGCCACGATCCAGCGCATCGCGGAGTGCCTCGTCGACCGGCAGCGCGACTACCTGGTCCACGGCGTCCAGCACCTCGTGCCGCTCACCCGCGCGCAGGTGGGGGAGGTCATCGGGATGCACGAGTCGACCGTGAGCCGCGCGACCGCGGACAAGTACGTGATGATCCCGTCGGGCGAGGTCGTGCCGTTCAGCCACTTCTTCACCGCGTCGCTCGGGATCAAGGACCAGATCAAGCGGATGATCGAGACCGAGGAGCCGCAGCACCCGTACTCGGACCAGGAGATCGCCGACGCGCTCGCTGAGCTCGGCATCGCGCTCGCCCGACGCACGGTCGCCAAGTACCGCGACGAGCTCCAGATACTCCCCGCGCGCCTCCGACATCACTGAACCGGGGCGCTCCGCGGTGCGTCTGGTCATCGTCCGCAGCCTGGCCGTCCTCACCGCCGGCGCAGCGGTCCTCATCGCCGTCCTCTACGTCGCGAGCACCGTCGACGCGCGATCGCCCGTGGTCCTGCGCTTCGAGCTCACCCAGTCGCTTCCCGATGACCCGGGGACCGCGCTGATCACGACGAGCCTCGAGGTGGAGTTCAACGAGCCCGTCCAGGTCGACGCCGGCACCGCGCCGCTCAGGCTCGAGCCGGACGTCGAGGGCACGGTGTCCTGGAGCGGCGGCACGATGACCTTCACTCCGCGCGATCGGCTCCAGCTCGAGACCACCTACGTCGCCACCGTCGGCACCGGCATCCGCGACCTCGCCGGCAACCGCATCGGGACGCCGGCACCGGCCTTCACGTTCACCACTGCCGGCCGGCCCTCCGTGGCGGGGACGCTCCCGGAGGACGGCGCGACCGACGTCCCCGTCGACGAACGGCTCCAGATCACCTTCTCGACGCTCATGGACACCGGTTCCGTCGAGCGCGAGCTGACGATCGCGCCCGCGGTTCCCCATGAGCTGCGCTGGAGCGGCGAGCTGCTGGAGATCGTCCCGACCGCCTCGCTGGACCCGGGCCGGGAGTACGTGATCCACATCAGCGACGAGGCGACCGACGTCGCGGGCGTCGCGCTCGGGGATCCGGTGAGCATCACCTTCCGCACGGTTGCCGCCGGCGTCGCCCCGGTGGCTTTCCTGCCCGCCGACGGCGTCGACGGCATCGCGCCGACCGCGCCGATCGCCGTGGTCTTCGACCGGCCGATCGACCCCGACTCGGTGACCGCGGACCTCCTCACCATCACGCCGGAGGTGGCGGGCTCGCTTGACGTCGTCTCGGCTGCCGGCGTGCCGGTGCCGGATGGCGATCCGAGCTCCGGCACCATCCTCCGCTTCCTGCCCTCGGGGCCGTTGCCGCTCAACACAACCTTCGACGTGTCGATCGCGCCCGGCCT
>JBDTWT010000114.1:0-5653 GCA_040006555.1 Chloroflexota bacterium | reverse complement strand
GCCGGCGAAGGCCGTCCCGTCGTACTCGATCACCGCCCGAGCGCATCGCTGCGCGCCGGCGGCCATCTGTCGTGTCGGTGTTCTGTTCGCCCGTCCGTTCAGACGAGCTCGATCTGGACCATCGACGCCGAATCACCCAGGCGCTGGCCGAGCTTCACGGTGCGCGTGAAGCCGGACGGGCGATCGGCGTACTTCGTGGCCAGCTCACCCATGAGCTTTTCGACGATGAGCGGCTCGTGCGGCATGCGCGACACGAGCTGCCGGCGCGCGTGAAGGTCGCCCCGCTTGGCGAGGGTGATCAAGCCGTCCACGACGCCGCGGACCTCCTTGGCCTTCGCCTCGGTGGTCTTCACCCGCTCGTAGCGGAGCACGGCCACGGCCAGGTTCGCGAGCATCGAGAGCCGATGGTCGCTGGCGCGCCCGAGCCTCCTCCCGGCGATGCGGTGCGGCATGGAGTCCTAGGCCCCCCGATCGAGCTCGGCGGCCGCCGCCTCGTCCAGCTCCGCCGAGGGCGGCAGGTCGGACTCGTCGGTGCTCATCGAGGTGGTCTCGGGTGCGATGAACCCGCGGAGCGCCAGTCGCTCCTTGAGCTCGTCCAAGCTCTTCTGGCCGAAGTTCCGCATGCGCAGGAACTCCTCGTCGGACAGGGAGAGGATCTGGCCGATCTTCGTGATGCTGTTGCGCTTGAGGCTGTTGTAGGCCCGCATCGGCAGGTCCAGCTCCTCGATCGGCGCGTCCAGCAAGTTGGCGCTCGGCGCCGTCGGCGCCTCGCCGGACCCCGGGACTGCCGGCCGCCCGATCTCGGCGAATCGGCCGAACTCGCGCATGAGGATGTCGGCCGCCTGGCTGAGCGCCGCCTGGGCGGTGGTGGTGCCGTCGCTCTCGATCTCGAGCAGCAGGCGGTCGTAGTTCGTCATCTGCCCGACGCGGGTCTTCTCGACCTGGTAGTTCACGCGCCGCACCGGCGAGAAGATCGCGTCGACCGGCACCACGCCGATCGGCATCTCCTCCGTGTGCTCTGCGGGCCGATACCCGACGCCCGTCTCGACGGTGAGGTCCATCTCGATCGAGCCCGAGTCCGAGTCGAGCGTCAGGAGCACGAGGTCCGGGTTGACGATCTCGACGTCTGCGGACTCGGCGATATCGGCGGCGGTCACCGGGCCGGCGCCGCGCTTGACGAGCTTGAGGGTGACCTGGTGCCGCGCGAAGGAGCGCAGGCGCAGCTTCTTCACGTTCAGCACGATCTGGGTCACGTCTTCCTTGACGTTCTCGATCGTGCTGAACTCGTGGAAGACGCCGGCGATCTGGACGCTCGTGACGGCCGCCCCCTCGAGGGAGCTGAGCAGCACGCGGCGCAGTGCGTTGCCGAGGGTGACGCCATACCCCTCCTGGAGCGGCGTGACCTCGAATCGGCTCATGTTGCCCTCTGCGTGCGTCTCTTCGATGCGCGGGGTGGGCGGCAGCTGAACGACGGGTGTCTCTAGTTCGATCATGTGGTGGGTATGACTCCTAGCGCGAGTAGTACTCGACGACGAGCTGCTCGTTGAACTCGAGCGGCATCTGCTCGCGCGCCGGTTCGGCGAGCACCGTGCCCGACAGCTTCGTCGGGTCGACGCTCACCCATTCGGGGATCTGGGCGCTGCGGATCGTCTCCGCGGCGGTCTGGAAGAACTCACGGCCGCGCCGGCCCTCGCGCACCTCGATGCGGTCGCCGACCTTCGTGCCGAAGCTCGGCACGTTCGTGGGGCGGCCGTTCACGGCGAAGTGGCCATGCGTCACGAGCTGGCGGGCCTGTGCCCGGCTCGAGGCGAAGCCCATGCGATAGACGACGTTGTCGAGGCGCATCTCGAGCAGGCGCAGCAGGTTCTCGCCGGTCATGCCCTTGCGCTGCTCCGCCTTCGCGAAGTAGTTGCGGAACTGGCGCTCCATGACCGAGTAGCTCTTGCGCACCTTCTGCTTCTCGCGCAGCTGGAGCCCGAACTCGCTCACCTTGCGGCGGCGCATGGTGTTCATGCCGGGCGGCGTGCTGCGGCGCTCGAAGGAGCACTTGCGGCTGTAGCAGCGGCTGCCCTTCAGGAAGAGCTTCAGGCCCTCCCGGCGGCAGATGCGGCAGACGGCGTCAGTGTAGCGTGCCATCGGCTAGACCCTTCGCCGCTTCGGCGGGCGGCAGCCGTTGTGCGGGATCGGCGTCACGTCGGTGATGGCCGTCACCTCGAGGCCCGCGGTCTGGAGCGAGCGGATCGCCTGCTCGCGCCCGCCGCCGGGTCCCTTGACGAAGACCTCGACCTGGCGCATGCCGTGCTCCATCGCCCGCTTGGCAGCGAGGTCCGCGGTCTGCGCGGCGGCGTAGGGCGTGCTCTTGCGCGAGCCCTTGAAGCCGACGAGGCCGGCGCTCCCCCAGCTGACGACATTCCCGGTCATGTCCGTGATGGTCACGATGGTGTTGTTGAACGTCGACTGAATGTGCGCGTGCCCAGTCGGCACGTTCTTGCGCTCGCGCTTCTTCCCGCGCTTGGCGCTCTTGCGTTCTGCCATGTAGCTCCCGTTACTTCTTGCGGCGGATGCCGACGGTCTTCTTCGGGCCGCGGCGCTGCCGGGCGTTGGTCTTCGTTCGCTGGCCCCTCACCGGCAGGTTTCGCCGGTGGCGGAGGCCGCGGTAGGCGCCGATCTCCATCAGGCGCTTGATGTTCAGGCTCACCTCACGGCGGAGGTCGCCCTCCACCTTGAACTGGCGGTCGATCACTTCGCGCAGGCGATTCACCTGCTCCTCGGTGAGGTCCCGGACGCGCACCTCGGGCGGCACGTTGGCCGCGGCGAGGATCTTTCGCGCCGACGTCGGGCCGATGCCGTGGATGTACGTGATGCTGACGATCACCCGCTTCTCGCGGGGAATGTCGACACCGGCGATTCGTGCCATCTGTCTACCCCTGTCGCTGCTTGTGCTTGGGGACGACGCAGATGACCATCACCACGCCGGAACGCTTGATGACCTTGCAGCGCTCGCAGCGCGGCTTCACGGACGCAGAAACCTTCATCTCATCCTGTAGGTGATGCGACCCCTGGTGAGGTCGTACGGAGAGAGCTCCACGCGGACGGTGTCACCGGGCAGGATGCGGATGAAGTTCTGGCGGAGCTTCCCGGAGATGTGCGCGAGCACTTCGTGCCCGTTCTCCAGGCGCACCTTGAACATCGCGTTTGGCAAGGGGAGGACGACCTCGCCCTCGACCTCGATGGCATCCTTCTTTGGCAACCGACGCGCAACCTCGTTTCAAGCTTCAATAGGGTGGACTGACACAGGAAAAGGCCGCCGCACAGGGCGACCCACGGATCGCGGAGTATACCCTCGTCGGTGCAGTGGCGCAAGGCGAGGCTACGAGGCGGTGAGCACGTCCGGGCCGCTCTCGGTGACCGCGATCGTGTTCTCGAAATGGGCCGAGAGGCTGCCGTCCGAGGTCCGAACGGTCCACCCGTCGTCCTCGACGAAGACGTCGTCGCCGCCGAGGTTGAACATCGGCTCGATCGCGAAGCACATCCCGGGCTCGATGAGCAACCCGGTCCCCGGGCGGCCGTAGTTCGGGACCTGCGGCTCCTCGTGCATCTGCTGGCCGATGCCGTGCCCCACGAACGGCCGGACGACGCCGTAGCCGTGGCGGCGGGCGACCGACTCGATCGCGTGGCCGATGTCGCCGATCCGGTTTCCCGCGACCGCCGCCGCGATCCCCGCCTCCATCCCGCTGCGCGTGGCCTCGATGAGGTCGCTCACCGCGCGCGGCACGCGACCCACCGTCCACGTCCGAGCACAGTCGGCGTGCCAGCCTTCGAAAATGCAGCCGATGTCGATGCTGATGAGGTCGCCGTCGGCCAGCCGCCGGTCCGGCGACGGGATGCCGTGCACCACCTCGTCGTTGACGCTCGCGCAGATGGAGCCCGGGAAGGGCGGGTTGCTGCCATAGCCCTTGAACGAGGGCACGGCGCCGGCATCACGGATCATTCGCTCGGCGATCGCGTCCAGCTCGCCGGTCGACACGCCGGGGCGAAGCTCGACGCGCAGCACCTCGAGGATGCCCGCGAGGATCGCTCCCGCCTCGCGCATGCGGCTGATCTCGGCCGGCCGCTTGACCGTCGCCGTCCCTGAACCTCGCATCGTCTCCCCTCGCCTCAGCTCGCGGCCGGCATGCCGATGCGCGCGCGGATCGCCTGGCTGACGTCGTCGATCGGCTGCCTGCCGTCGATGCGGTCGACGATCCCCGCGCGCTCGTAGTGGTCGACCACCTCGAGCATCGGCGGCACCTGCTTCGCGAGGCGGGCGCGGACCACCTCCGGGCGGTCGTCCTCGCGCTGGCGGAGGGCCGTGCCGTCGCGGTCGCAGATGCCGTGCACGCGCGGCGGATCGCTGTCCTCGTGGTACGGCGTGCCGCACAGCGGGCAGATCCAGCGGCCGGCCACGCGGCGCACGAGATCCTCGATCGGGACCTCGATGTAGATGAGGCGGCGGATCTGCTCCCCCACCGCGGCCAGGGTCTCGTCGAGGGCGGTCGCCTGCCGCACCGTGCGCGGAAAGCCGTCGAGGATGACGCCCGCCCGCGCGGCCGGGCTCCGCAGCGCCTCGGTGACCATCCCGATGGTGATCTCGTCGGGGACGAGCTCGCCGCGATCCATGTACTGCCGCGCCGTCTCGCCGAGCTTCGTCCCGGCCGCGAGCGCCGAGCGGAAGAGGTTCCCCGAGGCGAGGTGCATGAGGCCCAGCTCGCCGGAGAGGGCCTTCGACTGCGTCCCCTTGCCGGCACCGACCGCGCCGACCAGCAGGAGGATGAGGCGTTCGTCGTCCAGTCGCGGGCCCCGCGGCCCGCGGGGCCCATCGGTCAACGTATGAAGCCCTCGTAGTGCCGCATCATCATCTGCGCCTCGAGCTGCTTCATCGTCTCGACGACCACGCTCACCATGATGAGGATGCTCGTGCCCCCCAACTGCAGGTTGTTCGTCCCGGGAATGATCGCGGACACGATGTACGGCAGCACCGCGATGAACCCGAGGAACAGGGCGCCGCCGAGCGTGATCCGGTTCGTCACCCGGGCGAGGAACTCCTCCGTCGGGCGCCCCGGACGAATGCCCGGGATGAACCCGCCGTTCTTGCGCAGGTAGTCCGCGGTCTGGTCGGGACGGAACTGGAACGCCGTGTAGAAGTACGTGAAGAACACTACCAGCACGAAGTAGAGCGTCCCGTACAGGAGGATGTTGTTCGTCCCGTTCAGGTTCGTCGCGATGAAGGTCGCGGCGCTCGCCACCCATTCGATGTCGCTGGCGGTGAAGTACGTGGCGATCTGCGCGGGGAAGAGGAGGATGCTCACCGCGAAGATGATCGGGATGACGCCGGCCATCGTCACCTTGAGGGGCAGGTACTGCGTCTGGGCCTGGGTCATGCGCCGGCCCCGGATCCGGCTCGCGTACTGCACCGGGATGCGCCGCTGGCCCTCGTTGATGAACACGACGGCGGCGACCACCACGATCGCCACGATGACGAACGGGATGAGCCGCGTGAGGGCGTCGGGCCCCGAGGCGATCGGTCCCACCTGCAGCGGGATGCTGCCGACGATGCCCGCGAAGATGATGAAGCTGATGCCGTTGCCGAGGCCCTTCTCGCTGATGAGCTCGC
>JBDTWT010000113.1:0-5737 GCA_040006555.1 Chloroflexota bacterium | reverse complement strand
ACGACTGGGGGCGCGTCGCGCTGCCGCGGGATGAGCATGGGCAGCCGCTCGAGCGCGAGCTCTGGCCCCAGGTCCGCGGCCAGGCGGCCCCTTTCAAGAGCCGCCTCACGCTCCGGGTGCCGATGTCCGGGCGTGACCTCATCGTCGACGTCGAGGGGACCCCGATCCCGGGCGGGGGCACCGTCATGCTCCTGCGAGACGTCGGCAAGGAGGAGGACGAGCGCCGGCGGCTGTCCCGTTTCGCGAGCTTCGTGGCCCACGAGCTCCGCAATCCGCTCGCGGTGGCCAAGGCGCGCATGGAGCTCGCGCATCGAGACCCAAAGCTCGCGAAGCGAGCCGCGGGCCACGTATCGCGCGCGCTGGAGTCCGTGGACGCGGCTATCGGCATCCTGGAGCGGCTCGAGCTCTACTCCCGCGCGGACAGCGGCCGGGTGGAGGCGCGCCGCGAGGAGTTCCCGATCGCCCCGGCACTCGGCGCGGCCGTCGAGCGGCTGCGGGCACGGGGCGGCGATCGAGACGTGAAGGTCAGCATGCCGCCGGGCCTCGTGGTGCTCGGCGATCGACACCTGAGTGAGCAGGCGATCACGAACCTGCTGACGAACGCCGACCGCTACTCCACCCCGGGCACGCCGATCCACGTTGACGTGATCGGCGACGAGATGGTCACCCTCCGCGTTCGGGACGAGGGGCCGGGCGTCGCGGACGACGTCGCCGAGCGCCTCTTCCGCGACCGCGTGGTGGCCGGGCGCGGCCTCGGCCTGGGCCTCTACCTCGTGCACGCGACGATGTCGGCGATGGGCGGAACGGTCGAGCTGGAGCAGCGGGTACCCGGGGCCGTGTTCGCACTACGGTGGCTCACCCCCGCGGCGGCGGGCGCGGGCGCGACCAACGGAGACGGCGGCGAGGCGGCGCCCGCCGACGAGCGCGCTGACGCGAGGGCGGAGGCCTAGGGCGCCGGGATCACCTCGAGCGGCCCGAAGGCGGCGCGCTCGAGCTCGTTGCGGACGCGCGACGCGTCTCCCGTGAGCAGGATGAGCGCCTCATCGGGCCGGACGAGATCACGGGCAACCGACTGGACGGCGGCGATGTCGACCGCCTCGATACGCTCGCGGTAGGTCTGCCAGTAGTCGTCGGGCAGGCCGTAGACGGCCAGGGGCTCGATCGCGCCGGCGACGCCGGCAGTCGTCTCGAAGCGGAGCGGGAAGACGCCGATGAGGAAGTCGCGCACCTCCGCGAGCTCCGCCTCGCCCGGCGCCTCGTTCCGCATGCGGTCGAGCTGGCCCAGCAGCTCGCGAATAGCGTCCGCCGTCACCTCGGTCTGCACGGCCGCCGTCGTGGTGAAGGGACCGGCCGCGCGTCGCGGATCGAAGGAGCATCGCGCGCCGTAGGTGTAGCCGAGCTCTTCGCGGAGCTTGAGGTTCAGGCGGCTGCCGAACACCCCGCCGAGGAGCGCCGCCATGACAGTGGCCGGGAAGAGGCGCGGATCGTGGCGGTCGATCCCCAGGTGTCCCACGCGCAGCTCGCTCTGGACGGAGCCCGGTCGGTCGACGAGCACGACGCGGCGTCCGCCGCGCGTCCGCGGCTCGATCGTTCGATGGCCGGTCGCGGCGCCATGCCAGTCGCCCAGCTGCCGCTCGATCGATGTCAGTGCTGCAGCTTCGTCGAGTGCGCCGGCGAGGATGAGATGCGCCCTGTCCGGGGCGTAGCGGCCGGCGTGGAACGCGCGGGCGTCGTCCACCGTCAGGCTTCCGACCGTCTCCGGACTGCCGGCGGAGACTCGTCCGTACGGGACGCCTTCGGCATAGAGCTCGCGGATGAAGCCCTCGTCCGCGAGCCTGCCCGGATCCGCGCGAGCCTGGAGGATGTCGTTCAGCCGCTCCGCCCTGAGCCGATCGAACTCGCCGTCGTCGAGGCGTGGGGTCCGGATCATCTCGGCCAGCAGGGCGAGCCCGGCCTCGAGGTGCTCGCCGAGCGCGACGAACCCCGCGCGTGCGCTGTCCCACGAGGACTCGCTGCTGACCTCGATCCCGAGGCGCTCGGTCGTTTCGGCGAACGCAGCCGCATCCAGCCGCTGCGTGCCCGTGACCAGCAGCTGCGCGGTGAGCGCGGCGATGCCCGCCTGCGGCTCGTCCTCGGCGGCAGCGCCGGCATCGGTGAGGAGGTGGACGCTGACGAGCTCGCGCTCGGGGAGCGGCACGAGCCACACCGACAGCCCGTTGTCCAGCCGCTGGCGCGAGAAGTTCGGGAACCGATACGGCCGCGGGGCCGCGGCGGGCGGTCGAGCGATCACGGCGCCGCCTCGGCCGGCACGTACGTGAGGGTGAGGCGATTGCGGTCGTGGATGGATGCCTGCAACGCGTCGCGCACGCGGCCGGCGTCCACGGCGCGATACCTCGCGACCTCGCCCTGGATCCGCTCGGGCTCGTCGAAGAGGCAGGCGTACATCGACAGCCGATCCGCCCGCTCGGCGATGCGCTCGAGCATGCCGGCCCCCTGCGCCGAGCGGAGGTTGCGGACGCGCTCGAGGTCCTCCTCCGACGGACCCTCCGACGCGAGCCGGTCGATCTCCGAGCGGAGCGCGGACTCAAGGCGCTCCGCGGTCACTCCCTGTCGCGCGGTGACCCACAGCGCGAACATGCTCGCGCCGCCGACGATGGGGAAGGCGAAGACGCTCGCGTCCTGGGCGAGCTGCTGCTCCCGCACCAGGCTCGCGTACAGCCGGGACGCCCGTCCGGCGCCCAGCACGTCCGCGGCGACGTCCAGGGCGTCGAACTCGTCGGTCCCGAAGACCGGGATACGGTGCGACAGGTAGATGCGAGGCAGCGGCACCTGGTCGGGCACGGTCTCGCGAAGCTGCTCGCCGAGGATCGGCTCCACCGTCATGTCGGGCGGCGCGGGAAGCGCGGCGTTGCGCGGAATTGCCCCGAAGTGGCGCTCGACCATGCAGAGGGCGTCATCGGCCTCGAAGCCTCCTGCAATCGTCAGGACCGCGTTGTTCGGCGCGTAATAGGTGGCGAAGAACTCGCCCACGTCGTCGAGGGAGGCGGCCGACAGGTCCTCCATCGAGCCGATGGTCGAGTGGTGATACGGGTGGCCTTCGGGGTAGACGAGCGCCTGCATCCTCTCGTCCCACGAGCCGTACGGCTGGTTGTCGACGCTCCAGCGGCGCTCGTTCTTCACGACGTCGCGCTGGTTGTCGAGCTTCTCCTGGGTCATGGCCGGAAGCAGGTTGGCCATCCGGTCCGCCTCGAGCCACAGCGCGAGCTCGAGCTCGTGCGCGGGAAGCGTGTCGAAGTAGTTCGTGCGGTCGAGCCACGTGGTGGCGTTCAGGGTGCCGCCGGCAGCCTGGATCAGGCTGAAGTGCTGTCCCTTGTCCACGGTCGCGGTGCCCTGGAACATCATGTGTTCGAACAGGTGCGCGAATCCGGTCTTCCCGGGCTTCTCGTGCTTGCTGCCGACGTCGTACCACAGGTTGACGGCCACGATCGGCGCGGTCGGGTCGCGCGAGAGGATCACCCGCAGCCCGTTGCCGAGCGCGTGCCGCTCGATTGGGACGTCCAGCACTCAGCAGGCCTCCGATGGCAGGACCGATGCGGACACGCGATATCGCCCGATGGCGCGCCGCGAAGGAGGGCGTGGTGGTGAGCGCCCAGGGATTCGAACCCTGAACCTAGTGATTAAGAGTCACTTGCTCTGCCGTTGAGCTAGGCGCCCTCGATGGATGATGGCGCAGCGGCGAGGGGTGGTCAACCGACCCGCCGGGTCGGGTCGCGACTCAGCCGGGCGGCCCCGGTCCGCCGTTCGGCTCGGGGGCCTGGCCGTAGTGCTCGCGCGCGAACTCGTCGATGGCCGCGATATCGACGCTCTCGAGCGGGAGCAGGTAGCGCCACGCGGTGACGACGATCGGGCTGCCGAGGTCATCGCCGTCCCAGGGGGTGAGGATGAACTTGTATCGCCCGGCTACGCCCTGCGCGTTCTGCGTGTCGACGTAGCTCGCGAGCTCCCCCACCTGTTCCGCATCGAGCCCGGCGTCGTACCAGATCACGATGCCGCCGTGCTCGAGGTTGTGGATGACCTGCGACTCGGGCTGTGGGGTCGAGTACACGCCCCAGTTGGCCCAGTTCGGGCTCTCCCAGTGCGGGCCGGAGGTGGCCGGAAGCGACGTGTACGGGTCCGTCGCCACCCCACAGGTCTCGGGGGCCGTTCGGCAGGCGCTCCCCGCAGGCACGTGCGCCTGGCCGGCGTTGGGCTGGGCCGCGCCGGAGCTCGCGCTCGGCCCGGAGCCGAAGATGAGGACCATCACCACGACCAGCACGCCGACGACGAGGAGGCCGCCGATCGCCAGCAGCCGCCAGTCCGGGAGCCCCGCCCCAGCCCCCCGGTCGTCGAGGCGCCGGCTCATCGCGTCGCTGCTCGCGCGCTCCCGGCGCTGGATGCCCGCCGTGCGTCGTCGTCTCGTCATTCGTCGCGGAGGATACCGGAGAGCCCCCGCCAGTGCCGTGGCACCTCATTTGCGTTGGTAGAATCCCCAGTCCCTGCGGCGGGTGATGCGTCGCTCGCTCGGCGAGTTTCGCCGTGAGCTCGTCCAGGGCATCGGAGGTGCCATGACCACAGGCGATACGCCGCGCCGTCGCGAGAATGCCTTCACGCTCGTGAGGCGCCTCGTCACGGGCGGGATCGACCTCGCCAAGCTCAACATCCGGCAGGGCCGGGAAGAGATCGCGCACAACCTCGGCCAGCTGCGTGGCGGCATCGTGCTCCTCGCCATTGCGGCCGGCCTGGTCCTCACCTTCCTCATCGCGCTCGTGGCGTTCATCATGGCGGTGCTGGTCGTCATCGGCCTGTGGTGGGTCGCGCTCATCCTGCTGGTCGTCCTGCTCCTGCTTGCCGGGTTGATCGCCTGGCAGGGGATCGGTCGCGTGAGGAGCACGAGCTTCACGCCGGAAGAGACGATCGCAACGGTCAAGGAGGAGATCGAGTGGGCGAAGAACCGCTTGCTGAGACGCGGTTAGCGATCAGCGCGAAGCGCACCGAGATGGAGCGCGACGCCGATGCGCTGCGCGACGCCCTGAACCTCAAGAAGCGGTTCGCGGAGAACCCGGCCCTCTTCGTCGCACTCGGCGCGGGGGCCGTCTTCCTGGTCGCCGGCGGTCCGGTGCGGGTGGCCAAGCTGTTCCGTCGCCGGGCGATGCCCACCACCCCGGAGAAGGCGTACGACTCGCTGCCGAAGCCGATGCAGGCCTGGGTCGACCAGATGGCGGGCGCTGTCGGCCCGCGAGCCGCGGAGGCGCGCCAGGCGCTCGCCGAGGAGCTCGCGCGCTGGAGACACGATCCGGCGAAGCAGGGCAAGGTCAGCAAGAAGCTCGCGGCGGAGATGGCCAAGGGCCCCGCCGGTCCGAAGCGCACCGCGTGGACCGCGTTCGAGGCCGGGGCCGCGATCCTGACGGCCGCGCTGGCGCGCAAGGTCGTGGAGCGCTTCCTCTCGGGCGAGCCGCCGACCGGGGTCGGTGCCCTCGACGCCGTCGGGACGGTGGGTGGCGCGGCTCAGCCCGACCCGGAGAAGGCGAAGAAGGACGTCGCCAACTCGCCCGCGGAACGCCGGAAGGCCGCCGTCGCGGACGCCAGCGAGGACTACTCGGGGATGAGCAGCCGGAGCCGCTGACCCTCGGTTGCTAGACTCACCCGGGCGAGTGGCGGAACGGCAGACGCGCCGGCCTTAGGAGCCGGTGTCGCAAGA
>JBDTWT010000112.1:0-5784 GCA_040006555.1 Chloroflexota bacterium | reverse complement strand
CTGGCGATCCGCCGCGCGGCGCTGCAGGCGGTCGGGGGCTTCGACCCCCGGTTCAGGTTCTACCGGAACGCCGACCTGGACCTGAGCTTCGGGGTCCGTGACGCGGGCTGGCGCGCCGTCCGGACGGAGGCGCTGCCGCTCGTGCGCCACGAGCACCGGGGCTACGCCTCTCTGCCGACGGAGGAGCGTGACCGGCTCAGCAAGCGGAACTTCTACCGGTTCCTGAAGCACTGGGGCGATCGCCGGGACCTGCTGCTGGACCGCCGCGGCTGAGCCTAGGGCCGATGACCCTCGAGGCAGGTACAGCCGTCCGGGCCGACGACCGCGGCATGTCGCGTTCGCGGCGGCAGCACGAACCCGGTCCCGGGCGTCAGCTCCACGGGCATCGCAGCGGGGCCGACGAGGAAGGTGATCGAGCCCTCGGCACAGATGAGGAGCTTCGTGTAGGCGTGCTCGTGGGCGGCGTACCGGTCGCCCGGACCGTTGCCCCAGGCCATCGGCTCGACGCCCGCTGCGCGAAGCGTCGCCTCCGCCGCCGCGACGCCGGGCTCCGTTGGGTCGCCTGGAAGCTTGCGCAGCGGCGGCGGCAGCGCCGTCACTCGACGAACAGGACCGCGTGCGTCTCGAGCTCCGCGCCATCCAGTCGCGTGACGCTCACGAAGCGGTCGAGCGGCGCCACCCACTGCTGGATGTTCTGTTCGTAGAACCCGTCCGGGTCCGGGATCATCGGCTCGAAGGCCTCGCGCATCCGGTCGAAGTCGACCCACATCGTGCCGACGTTCGACGCCCCGCCCAGCGTCGCGACGCTCTCGGCGAACCGAGCATCGGCCGCGAGTGAATCCGACTCTGCGAGGTCGAGCGCGCGCCGTACGAAGGGCTCGCCGAGGCCGATCAGCACCCGGTCGTCGGTGATGGCGTACTCGAGCACGATGATCGGCGCGCTCCCCATCCCCCCGCCACCGTCGGGGAGCTGCTGCTGCCAGCTGATGGTGATGACCGCCACCGGACCGGCGCCCGTCACGACGTCGTGCTCGCCCATGCTGACGCCGCTGGCGGGATCCATCGCGGCGAGGCGGGCGAACGCCGTGAGCTGCCCGAGCCTCCGCCGCGCTTCGGCCACGTCGGTCGGGACGAGCACCATCCCGGCATACGGCATGTCCTCCTCCCAGCCGACGACCACCGCGCCATCGCCGATCCAGCTGACGAGCTCCTCGAGGTCGGCGCCCAGTGCGGCCTCGGCCGTCGCGATCTGCTCGGCCATGGACGGGTCTGCCGCCAGGCCGCTCTTCAGCGAGGTGACCAGCCCGGCAAGGGCCGGCCCGAGGTTCCCGCCGTCGGAGAAGAGGATGACGTCGCCGGGGACCTCGTCGGCGAGGCCGCGTTCGCTGTTCGCGGGCGTGAGAGCGCCGGTCGGCGCGTCGGACAGGATGTCCATGGCGATACCGTCTGCCGTGGCGGACACGGCATAGGCCGACCGCATCGGCTGGTTCTCCATGAGCGTCTCGAAGGCCTCGACCATCTCCGGCGACTGCGTGCCCATCTGCGCGAGCGCGACGGCCATGACGTGCGTGAAGTCGTTGGTGCCGAACATGATCCAGTCCGCGGGGAGGCGAGCCGCATAGCCACCCATCTCCGCCGACGCCGCGAGCGTCTCTCCGGAGGCGTGCGCGTCCAGCGCCGCGCGGATCTCGGCCGCGCTCGGAGCGAACAGCAGCTGGTCCGGGGTTACCGCGTACGCGCCGCCGGCACTGGCCTCGACGATCGTCACGCCGGCGTGCTCGCTGCGCGTGAGCTCCTGAGACGCGTCCACGGTGGCCAGGATCCGCTCCATGGCGGCCGACGCGGCGTCGGCATCGGTGACGCCGGCCATGAAGAGCAGCGGGGGCAGCGCGGGGGCAGCGGGATCGGTCGGAGGCGTCACGAAGGACGCGCTCGTGAGCGCGAGGCCGATGCGCCCGTCGAACCACGGCGCGACGTCCTGTGCCCAGGAGACCGAGACGCCTTCGGTGGCCAGGAGCTCGTCGAGACGCGCGGTGAGGCTCTCGGCCAGCGGCCGGTCCAGGTCAACGCCATCGATGGCTGGAAACCTGCGCAGCAGCTCCCGAAGGGCCGCGTCCTGCTCGGCCGATGGCTGCATCCTGATCTCGAGGTACATCGGTGCGTCGGCGGGGACGTAGGAGGCGGCGGCGCCCATGCCCGCTCCCCGGCCGCCCAGCAGGTAGGCACTGAGGGCGGCGCCGATCCCGATCGCGAGCAGCGCGACGAGTCCGACCACGGTCGCGCGCCAGACGGGCGCGCCGGACGTGGCCGAGGTCGTGACATGCCCTTCGGCGGAGGACGGTGAGGCCAGCACGGAAGTTCTCTCCCCTTTCGATCCGGCGGGCGGAGGCCGGACGACGCGGTCAAGGGTACGCCCGCCAACGGTCCCCCGGCCATCCCCCGATGGGGCCATCGCCGGGGGCTGCGACGTCGCTGCGCTAGAGTCGCGGTTCGGACGGCGAGCGCTCGCGCGCACCGCGCTCCCACTCAGTCACACCGAGGACCCCTCGATGCCGCCTGCCGGAATCGCCTACGGCCTGCTCTCGGCACTCGCCTTCGGCGCCGGCGACTTCGTGGGAGCCACGGCCGCGCGCCGCGCTGGAGTCCTGGTCGTGGTCGCCGGCAGCCAGCTGGTTGGCCTCGTGGCAATCCTCACCGCGCTCCTGGTCGTCCGCCCCGAGCCACCAGGCGCTGACGGGATCGCGTTCGGCCTGCTGGCGGGCACTGCGGGGGCGATCGGCCTCGCCGGCCTCTTCGGCGGAATGGCGATCGGCAGCATGGGTCTGGTGGCGGCGCTGAGCGGCGCGGGGTCGCTGCTGATCCCCCTCGTGGTCGGCGCCCTGACCGGCGTCCGCATCGCGCCTCTCCAGCTCGTCGGCATCGGTGCCGCAGCTGGGGCAGGCGTGGCCGCCAGCGGCGCGTCGAGGGGTGACCTCGGCCGGCGGGCGCTCCTGCTCGCCGCCGTGGCGGCCCTGGGCTTCGGGACGTGGTACGTGCTGCTCGACTTGGCCGCCCAGGTCAGCGACCCGCTCTGGACACTCGTCCTCAGCCGCATCGCGTCGGCCGGGGTGACGGCGCTCGCCGCGGTGCGTCGCTTCGACCGCGAGCGGTTCCCGCTGCGCGTGGTCGTGGCCGCCGGGATCATGGACGTCGGTGGAAACGTGCTCTACCTCGCCGCGCGAGGCGAGATGGCGGTCGGGTTGGCCGCGGCCCTCAGCGGCCTCTACCCCATCGTCACGATGCTGCTGGCGCGGTTCCTCCTCGGCGAGCGGCTCTCTCCGCTCGGCCTGATCGGCGTCGGGTTGGCGGTCGCAGCCGTCGTCCTCATCTCGATCGGGGGCTGAGCGGGCGCGGTAAGCCGGCAGTAAGCCGCCGATAACGGCCGCCGGCGTCCCATCTCGAGCATTCCGGACCCTGGCGGCGGCGTCGGGCCGCGCCACCCGGTGCGCTCGGAGGTGCGGTCGTGGCTCGGTACTCGATGCGTCGCGCCCTGCTCTGGTCGCCGATCATCGCCCTGCTTGCGCAGCTCGCGCTGGCGACGGCGGTGGCGGCGGGCACGGGCGGAGGTGACTTCCCCGTCTGACCAAAGTAACGCTCGTCGTGGCCATCTGCGGCGGTATCATGGGGTGGCCCCTGGAGCCAAACCACCCGAGCTGCTGACCGCCGCATGACCTGGGATCGCGTCGCCATCGTCGAGCGTCAGCTCGACACATACATCGCCGGTGCCGCCCCGGCCGAGGCTCGGCTGGCGCCGCGCTCGCCGCTGCACGACGGAACCGATCTCACCGCGGCCCAGGCGCGGGCGCTGTTCGAGGACCAGCTCGTCTCGCGTCAGCTGGACGTCGTGGCACGCGCGCTGAAGACGACCGATCGCAGCTTCTACACCATCGGCTCCGCCGGCCACGAGAACAACGCCGTGGTCGGAGCGCGCACGCGGATCGACGACCCTGCCTTCCTCCACTATCGGTCGGGCGGCTTCATGATGGCGCGCGCCCGGCACCTCGCGGGCAGCACCGCCACCCTCGACACGCTACTCGGCGTCGTTGCCTCCAGCGACGATCCGATCGCCCAGGGGCGGCACAAGGTGTGGGGCAGCCGCGCGCTGTGGGTGCCGCCGCAGACGAGCACGATCGCCAGCCACCTCCCGAAGGCCATGGGGCTCGCGTTCAGCCTCGCCCGCGCGCGTCGCCTCAACGTGGACAGCGGGCTGCCGGACGACGCCATCGTGGTGTGCTCGTTCGGCGACGCCAGCGCCAACCACGCGACGGCCCTTTCCGCGATCAACGCCGCGCGCTACGCGGTGCGGCTGGGCCAGGCCATGCCCCTGCTCCTCGTGTGCGAGGACAACGGCACCGGGATCAGCGTCCCGACCCCGGAGGGCTGGATCGCCCAGTCGTTCGGCGAGCAGCCGCACCTGCGCTACGTCGAGGCGGACGGCGAAATCGACGACGTGTGGACCGCGGTCGGCACCGCCGTCGACCACGTGCGGGTCACGCGGCAGCCGGCCTTCCTCCACATCCGCACCGTCCGCCTGTGGGGGCACGCCGGCAGCGACGCGGAGCACGTCTATCGCAGCATCCCCGACATCGAGGCCGTGGAGACGCGCGACCCGCTCCTGCGGAACGCGCGCCGCCTGATCGAGCTGGGCGCCGCGACGCCGGACGAGCTCCGCGATCTCATCCGCGAGACGCGCGCCCGCGTGCTCGCCATCGGCGAAGAGGCCGCCCGGCGTCCACGCCTGTCGACGACCGCCGACGTCATCGGTCCGATGGCGCCGTCGCACCCCGAGCGCGTCGCGGAACGCGCTCGTACCCCGCTCGCATCGCAGGAGGAACGCAGCGCGTCCTTCGGCGACTCGCTGCCGGAGGAGGCGACCCTGCCCACCGCCCGAACGCTCGCGGGATGCCTGAACGCCGCGCTGTCCGACGAGCTGCTGCGAAGGCCGGAGCTGCTCGCCTTCGGCGAGGACGTGGGCCGCAAGGGCGGCGTGTACAACGTCACGAATGGCCTCCAGCGCCGCTTCGGCCCTGCCCGGGTCTTCGACACGCTGCTCGACGAGACCAGCATCCTGGGGATGGCCCAGGGAGCGGCGCACATCGGCCTCCTCCCCATCCCCGAGATCCAGTACCTCGCGTACATCCACAACGCCCTCGACCAGATCCGTGGCGAGGCCGCGTCGCTCCAGTTCTTCAGCTCAGGGCAGTTCCGCAACCCGATGGTGGTGCGCGTCCCGGGCCTCGCGTACCAGAAGGGCTTCGGCGGGCATTTCCACAACGACAACAGCATCGGGGCACTGCGCGACATCCCCGGCCTCGTGATCGCGGCGCCGGCGCGCGGCGACGACGCGGCCCGGATGCTGCGTGGCGCGGTCGCGATGGCCGCCGAGGACGGCCGGGTCGTGATCTTCCTCGAGCCGATCGCGCTCTACCACGAGCGAGACCTCTACGCCGACGGCGACGGCGAGTGGCTGACGAACTATCCGCCGCCGCCCGAGACGCTGCTGCCCGGCGAGGTCGGCCTGTACGGCCAGACCGATGAGGGCGCCGACGTGCTGCTCGTCAGCTACGCGAATGGCCTGCGACTGAGCCTCCAGGCGGCGCGGCGCCTGGAGGACGCCCACAACCTGCGCGCCCGTGTGCTCGACCTGCGCTGGCTCAACCCGCTCCCACTCGAGGCCGTCAGGAAGCACGCGACCGACGTCGGCACCATCGTGGTCGTGGACGAGTGCCGCGCCACCGGCGGCGG
>JBDTWT010000111.1:0-5854 GCA_040006555.1 Chloroflexota bacterium | reverse complement strand
AAGCGGGTCGTGGTGGTCGACACGAGCAACGAGATCGCCGGCGACGGCGACATCCCGCACCCCGGCATCGGCGACGCGCGGCGCATGCAGGTGCGCACGCCGACCGAGCAGCACTCGGTGATGATCGAGGCGGTCGAGAACCACATGCCCGAGGTGATCGTCATCGACGAGATCGGGACGGAGCTCGAGGCGGGGGCCGCGCGCACCATCGCCGAGCGCGGCGTGCAGCTCGTCGGCACCGCGCACGGCAACACGCTCGACAACCTCATGCTCAACCCGACGCTGTCGGACCTCGTCGGCGGCATCCAGCCGGTCACGCTGGGTGACGAGGAGGCCCGCCGGCGCGGGACCCAGAAGACGGTCCTGGAGCGCAAGGCGCCGCCGACGTTCGACGTGCTCGTCGAGATCGTGGACCGCGACAACGTGATCGTGCACCGCAACGTGGCGGAGACGGTCGACGCGATCCTGCGCGGGCACATGGTCCCGCCCGAGGCGCGCTACCGCGACGAGGCCGGCGAGCTCAAGGCGGCGACGAAGTACGACTACCGCATCAGCGAGACGGCGACCGGCAACCCGGCCTTCGCGCCGCTCGAGCCGACCGGTGGCTTCGGCGCCTTCGGCCGCGGCGGCCGAACGTCGGCCGGAAGCCGATACGAGCGCGGCGGCCTTCGCCCGCTCCCCGGCGGCAATGCCGGAGGCGGCGGCGAGTCGGCCGCACGGGCGCAGCGCACGCTCCCGGGCGAGCGCATCGCGGGGGTTCGCGGCGCGGCCACGCAGGCCGACCCCGCGCGACGCGAGCTCGAGCAGGCGATCGCGGAGATGGGTGACGGGCCGGCGGATCGCCCGCCGGGGGCGGGGCCGGGAGGCGCGGAGCGCTCCGGGCCGCAGCGGTCGATGAGCGTGTTCCCGTTCGGCGTGAGCCGGAAGCGCCTCGAGCAGGCCGTGCGCGAGCTCGGGGTGCCGGTCGGCGTGGCGCGCGACCTCGACGAGGCGGACGCGGTGGTAACGCTGCGCAACTACTACAAGCGCAAGCCCGCCGCCCTTCGCGACGCGGAGTCGAACGGCGTGCCGATCTACGTCCTGAAGACGAACACCATGCTCCAGATGGAGAACATGCTCGCCTCGCTCTTCGACCTGCGCGCCGATCCGCAGGAGGCTGCGTTGCGCGAGACCGCAGAGGCGATCGGCCTCGTCCAGGCCGGAGGACGCCCCGTCGAGCTCGCCCCGCAGAACGCGTACGTGCGGCGGCTCCAGCACCAGATGGCGGAGCGCAACGCGATCATGAGCCGATCGCGCGGCTCCGAGCCGAACCGGCGCGTCGAGCTGATCCCCGAGGAGGGGCGGCCCTGGCGCTGAGCCGCGGGCGATTCATCACCGTTGAGGGCCCGGACGGGTCCGGCAAGACGACCGCCGCGCGTCACCTCGCCGAGTGGCTCCGCGGCCGCGGCGTCGACGTCGTGCTGACGCAGGAGCCGGGTGGAACGCCCCTCGGCGACGAGGTGCGCCGGCTGGTGCTCCACCTCCGTGGCGTGTCCGACGCGCTGGACCCGCGCGCCGACGCGCTCCTCTACGCCGCCGCCCGTGCGCAGCACACGGCGCTCGTCATCCTCCCCGCACTCGAGCGCGGGCAGTGGGTCGTCTCCGCCCGCTACTCGGATTCGTCGCTCGCCTACCAGGGCGACGGCTACGGCAACGACATGGCGGAGATGCGCCGGCTCCAGGAGTTCGCGACCTACGGCACGCGCCCCGACCTCACGCTGCTCCTCGACGTGCCGGTCGAGGTCGGGCTCGAGCGGACCCGGCGGCGCGACGAGTGGAACCGGTTCGAGGACACGGAGGAGGTCGCCTTCTTCGAGCAGGTGCGCGGCGGCTACCTTCGCCTGGCGGCCGAGGAGCCGGATCGGATCAAGGTCGTCGACGGCTCGGGGTCGGTCGGTGAGGCTGACGCCGCCATCCGGGCCATCGTGCAGCCCCTCCTCGGTTGAGGGGCGTCAGCTCGGCTGGGGGCGCACGGTTCCCGCTCGAGACCGCGCCCCGGGAATCCGCAGGCCACGGGGTGCGTGGCGGGTGGCCCTCGGCAGCTCCCCTGCGCCATAATCGGAGCCCGACCACCCACCGGCAGACGCACGCGAATGGAGCCGCCACCAGATGAAGCTCGTCACCGCGATCGTGCACAACGAGGACGCCGGGACCCTGGTGGACGCGCTCCTCGAGCGCGAGTACCGGGCGACGCGGTTCAACTCGTCGGGCGGGTTCCTCAAGCAGGGCAACGCCACCATCCTGGTGGGCGTCGAGGACGGCCAGGTCGACGACGTGCTCGAGGTGATCAGCGCGAGCTGCCACTCGCGGAAGCAGTTCGTGAACCCGATGCCGCCGATCATGGAGCCCGGCGAGTTCTACATGCCCTACCCCGTCGAGGTCGAGGTCGGCGGAGCGACCGTCTTCGTCCTCCCCGTCGAGCGCTTCGAGCGGCTCTGAGCCGGGCGCTGCGGCGCCGGAGACGGATGGACCGATGAACGCGTCCGCGTCGGCGTCGGCATGGCTGGCCGAGCTCGAGGGATCGGCGCCCGATACGGTTGCCTGCTGGCGGGCGATCGACGGCAGCTTCACCGGGCTCAAGCCGCTGCGGCGTGAGCTGCGAGCTCGCATCCACGACGGTGATGCGCGACGCATCCTGGCCGAGCAGGAGGCGATCGGCGCGGCGCTCGAACGGGTGCTCTCCACGCTGCCCGAGGAGCTGCTGCGAGCGCCGGGCGAGGAAGAGGACTGGAACGTGGCGCAGGCATTCGCGCACACCACGGCGGCCCGCCGCTTCCTGGCCGCGTGGGCGGCGCTCGATGCCGCCGGCGAGTGGCCGGAGGACGACCCGCCGGTCGTGCGGCCCTCGATCCCCGGCCCCGCGGACGCCCCCCGCGAGCGGCTGCTCTCGCTCCTCTCGCGTTCGACCGACTCGCTGCGGGAGTCCGCGGCACGCATCGCGGGGCACGAGACCGACCGGTGCCGAATGAGGCACCCGCTCATCGGCCACCTTCGCTGCGGGGACTGGCTCCTCTTCGTCGGGGTGCACGACCTCATGCACCTCGAGCAGCTGCATCGTCTGGCGAGCACCCATGGCTGAGCGGCCGGCGCCGCTCGTCCTGGTCACCACGCCACGGGAGGGGGGGCCGTTCGGCTCGCACTCGGCCATCGCCGCGGCCGGCCACGGCCTGCTGGCGGCCGAGCTGTCACGGCGCCTCGGCAGGCTCGGCGCGGCCGTCGCGCCGTTGCCGTGGGCCGAGCCGACGGGCGGATCGTTCCACTGGGGCCGGTGGTTCGTTGACGCGGCGCGGCAGACGCTCGACGACGCCACTGTCGACGCGATCGGCTACGCAGGGGGGAGTGCCCTCGCGCTCCTGGCGGACGACGACCTGGATCAGCTCCTCGCGCCCGTGCACGGCGAGGTCGTGTCGAACAACCGGTTCAGCGCCGACGCCTTCGTCGTCGCAGGCGACCGGCCCATGCTCGATCGCGCGCTCGAGGCCCTGAGCGTGTGCGACTCGGACAACGGGGCCCCGCGGCGGCTCGAGGAGGCCGGATTCCGCTCGCGGGACCTGGGCGGCGCCGCGTGGGCCCGGTTCGACGTCGATACCACGCTCGACCTGGCGCTCCTGCGGCTCGCGACCCGGTTGCCGGCCACCCGCGCGCTCGACGCGTCGGTCAGCGGATTTCTCGAGATGGCGCGGCTTCCCGGCGGAGGGGCGCTGGAGGTGCCGCACCTGGAGCGCATCGGCCGGGTGGTTCGGGACCGCGAGGCGGAGCTGGTCGTGGCGGGCCGCGTGCCGGCATCGGTCTGGGGGCACCTGGAGACCGAGACCGCCTGCCGCATCCGCTGCCTGGTGGAGGAGCGGGGCATGCGCTCGGCGCGCGGCGGCCGCCCCCGGTCGATCCTCGCGGCGCTCATGCGCCGCTCGTCGCCCGCGGTCCTGGTCGAGGAGCTGGCGCGACTGGGGGATGCCGTGATCGTCGACACGCGGGTCCTGATGGCGTCGCTGGCCGAGTCGCCGGAGGCGGATGCCTGGCCGCCGGAAGAGGAGCGCTTCGCATCCGACTTCGGGGACCACGCGCGGATCGGCACGCCGTGGCTGCGCGAGCTGACCGAGGCGGCTGCGTCCGCGGAGGTCCCGGTGCTGTTCGGCGGCCACGCGCTGGTGAGCGACGGGCTGCGGCTGATCGTGGCCGCCGCGTGGCAGGGGCACTGAGTGCGAGCCGACGAGGGCCCCTGCTAGACTGTCGCCGAGCGTGAGGCACGACGCCGCGGCGCTCGAAATTGTCGACTGAAACGACCTGTCGGGCGCGACGCGCGCGACGCCACGCGGCACCGCGGGACGCTCCCGAGAACCCGGCACCGAAGGGTGCCAACCGGAGTGGGAATGGATCCGACCGGACTCATCTACGTACTCGGCTTCGGGTTCGTGGCGACGACCTTCGTCTTCGGCACGATCCTGTTCAGCTGGCTCATCACGCATCGGCGCCGGCGCCCGCAGAAGGGGCTGCCCTACGAGTCGGGCATCGACACCATCGGCGACACGTGGAGCCGGTTCGGGCTCGCCTTCTACCTCTACGCGCTGCTCTTCGTCGCCTTCGACGTCGAGATCATCTTCGTCTACCTGTGGGCGGTCACCGTTCGCGCGCTCGAGATGCAGGGGATCATCCTCATCGGCATCTTCCTTGCGATCCTGATGTGGGGCGAGCTGTACGCGTGGAAGAAGGGGGATCTCAAGTGGCAGTGATGGACCCGAACACCGGGCTGAACCGCGCCGAGGCCCCGATCATCGTGCCGGACGGCGCGCCGGACGACGAGCTGCTCCGCGAGTTCGGCATGGAGGAGCATCCCCAGGGAGGCTTCCATGGCCTGCTCGAGGTGATCCCCACCAAGGCCGATTACATCCTCGACCTCATCCGCGCCAACTCGCTGTGGCCGCTCCTGTCGGGCCTCAGCTGCTGCGCGATCGAGATGATGAGCACCGCCACCTCGGTCAACGACATCGACCGATTCGGCATGTTCCCGTTCCGTGCGTCACCCCGCCAGGCGGACGTGCTCATCGTTGCCGGCACCCTCACCACGAAGATGGCGGGGCCGCTCGTGCGGCTGTGGGAGCAGATGCCCGAGCCGAAGTGGTGCGTGGCGATGGGCACCTGCACCACCTCCGGCGGCCGCTTCAAGCGCTCGTACAGCGTCGTCCAGGGCGTCGACCGCGTGATGCCGGTTGACGTCTACGTGCCGGGCTGCCCGCCTCGTCCCGAGGGGCTCATCTACGGGATGATGAAGCTCCACGAGCTCGTGAAGCAGCGCCGCGGCCATTGGAGCACCTACGTCGACCGAGGGCCGCAGCGCACCCGCTGGGAAGGGGACGTTCGCTGACCACCCCCGTCGCGGTCGGGCCCCTGGTGCGGCTCGTGACCGAGCGCCTGGGATCGACCGCGCGCGACCTCTGGACCGACGAGGACACCGTCGAGATCCGGATCGACGGCTCCGCCAACGTCGAGGTGCTGCGCACCCTGCGCGACGATCCCGAGCTCGAGTTCTTCTACCTCGCCGATGCGGCCGCCGTCGACTACGGGATCGACGCCCACTTCGAGGTCGTCTACCACCTCTTCAGCTGGAAGCACCCCGCCTGGCTGCGCGTCCGCGCGAACGTGAAGCGCGACTACCCGCACATCGCCTCGGTCACCGGGCTGTGGGAGGGGGCGATGTTCCACGAGCGCGAGATGTACGACATGATGGGCATCGTCTTCGACGGCAACCGCGACCTGCGGCGGATCTACATGTCGCCTGACTACCGCAGCTTCCCGCAGCGCAAGGACTTCCTCCTGC
>JBDTWT010000110.1:0-5897 GCA_040006555.1 Chloroflexota bacterium | reverse complement strand
GAACCCGATTGCCACGGTCGCATCGGCCGCGCTCATGCTTCGCCTGTCGATCGGTGAGGCCGAGGCCGCCGATGCCCTGGACACGGCGGTCGACCGCGCCATCGAAGACGGGCCGCGGACTGCCGACCTCGGCGGCGACGCCGGCACGACCGCCGTCGCCGACTTCCTGCTCACGACGCTCGCGGCACCAGTGGGGGCGTCGGCGTGACCTCCCCCATCCTCCTGTACGACACCACGCTCCGCGACGGAAGCCAGCGCGAGGGACTCGTCCTGTCCCTCGCGGACAAGCTCAAGATCGCGCGCCGCCTGGACGAGGCGGGCTTCCCGTACATCGAGGGCGGCTGGCCCGGCTCGAACCCGAAGGACGAGGAGTTCTTCTCCGCGGCGCGGTCCATGACGTTCCGCCACGCGCGGCTCGCGGCGTTCGGCTCCACGCGCCATCGGTCGCACTCGGTCGACACGGATCCGAACCTGCGCGCGCTTCTCGCGGCAGAGACGCCGGTGACGACGATCTTCGGCAAGAGCTGGCTCCTCCACGTCACCCGCGTGCTCGAGGCGACCGCGGAGGAGAACCAGGCGATGATCGGCGACTCGGTCGCCCACCTGCGCGCCGCCGGGCGCGAGGTGGTCTACGACGCGGAGCATTTCTTCGACGGCTACAAGGACGATGCGGCCTACGCCCTCACCACGCTCCGCACCGCCGTCACGGCCGGGGCGACGACGGTGGTGCTGTGCGACACGAACGGCGGCTGCCTCACCGACGAGGTTGCCGCCATCACGCGGGACGTGGCTGCCGAGCTCGGAAGTGGGACGACGCTCGGCATCCACGTCCACGATGACGCCGGCCTGGCGGTGGCAAACTCGCTCGCCGCCGTTCAGGCCGGTGCCCGCCACGTCCAGGGCACGATCAATGGCTATGGCGAGCGCTGCGGCAACGCGAACCTCGTCACGATCTGCGCGAACCTGGGTCTGAAGCTGGGCCTGCCGACCGTGCCCGACGGCGGCGACCTCACCTGGCTCCCGGAGCTGTCACACTTCGTGTCCGAGGTGGTGAACATCGCGCCGGACGCGCACGCCCCATACGTCGGCACGAGCGCCTTCGCCCACAAGGGCGGCGTGCACGGCGCGGCCACGGCGCGCGTCGAGCAGGCGTACCAGCACGTGGATCCGGCGCTCGTCGGCGGCCAGTCCCGGCTGGTGGTGAGCGAGCTCGGTGGGAAGGCGAACGCCGCGTGGCGCGTGCGGCAGCTCGGCCACCTCATGACCGATGGGCTGGATCCGGCGGAGCTCTCGCGCCTCGTCAAGCAGCTCGAGTCCGAGGGAGCGAGCTTCGAGGGAGCCGATGCGTCCTTCGAGCTCCTCGTCCGGCGCCACCAGGCCGACTACCGCCCGCCGTTCCGGATCGTGGACTTCACGGTCGTGGTGGAGCGGCGCAACGGGGCGGAGTCGCGCGCCGAGGCGAGCGTCAAGGTCGAGGTGGATGGCGAGGTGCTGCACACCGCGGCCGACGGCAACGGACCGGTGAACGCGCTCGACCTCGCGCTGCGCAAGGCGCTGGGTGCCTTCTACCCCGCGCTGGACCACGTGCATCTCGTGGACTACAAGGTGCGCATCATCGACGGCGGCGCCGCCACCGGCGCCCGCACCCGGGTGATCATCGAGACGGCGCACGAGTCCGGGAGCTGGATCACCGCCGCAGCCGACGCGAACATCATCGCCGCCTCCCTGGCGGCCCTGCACGACTCGCTCGAGTACGCCATCTGGCACCTGGACGCCCAGCCGGAGCGCCGCGACGAGCGCACCTCGTCGCGGGTCGCGATCGCCCTGCGCGACGAGCGCCAGGCCGCGCGAGAGCCGTCATGACCGCGGTCGAGCGTCCCGTCACCCTGCACGACCGCGTCGTCCGCCAGCCGGAGCTCGGCGCGTGGGCATACTTCGAGGGCGCCGTCGTTCCCATCGGCGAGGCGAGCGTGAGCATCGCGACCAACGCGTTCAACTACGGCACGTCGGTCTTCGAGGGGATTCGCGCCTACCGCCAGGAGGACGGCAGCACCGCCCTGCTGTTCGGCCTCGAGCACTACCAGCGGCTGATACGGAACGCCCGGCTGCTGCGCGCCTCAATCCCGCAGACGGCCGAGGAGCTGGTCGAGGTCACCCTGGACCTGCTCCGACGCAACGCCCACGTCGGCGACGCCTACGTCCGGCCGCTCATCTACAAGTCGGCGCAGTCGATCCGCGTCCAACTCACGGGGCTGGACGACCGCGTCGCGATCTTCACCATGCCGCTCGGCGACTACCTGCCGACCAACGGCATCCGCGTCACCGTCTCGGGCTGGCAGCGCGTGAGCGACAACGCCATCCCCGCCCGCGGCAAGATCTCCGGCTCGTACGTGAACGCCGCCTTCGCCAGCGAGGACGCCCACGCCGCCGACTACGACGACGCCATCCTCCTCACCGCGGACGGTCACGTGGCCGAGGCGTCCGCGGCCAACGTCTTCGTCGTGAACGGCCGCGAGGTGGCGACGCCGCCCCTCGTGGACGACGTCCTTCCGGGCATCACCCGCGCGGCGGTCATGCAGATCGCCGCCGACGCCGGCTACGAGGTCGTCCAGCGACGCATCGACCGCTCCGAGCTGTACCTCGCCGACGAGGTCTTCCTCACCGGCACCGGCGTCCAGGTGGCGCCGGTCGCGTCCATCGACGATCGGCCGCTGGGATCGGCCGAGTTCTCCGTCTCCCTCGACATCCAGCGCCGCTACTTCGCCGCCGTTCGGGGCAGCGACGAGCGGTACGCTCGCTGGCTCACCCCCGCATGAGTGCGCCACGCGGCGACACAGGAGTAGCGAACGAATGACCCCAACCCCGGAAGAGACCCCCGCGGTCACCCCCGACAGCATCAGCATCGAGCGCTGGTCCGCCACGAGCGGCAGCGACCGACCGAGTCGTGCCAACCTCATCCTTCGCGGCGGCGGGCACCGATGGCGTGCGCACGCCGACGGCAACGGCGCCATCGACGCGCTCCTGCGCGCGGTGGACCGCGCCCTCGAGCCCCTGCTCGGCACCGGCGTCGAGCTCGCCACCTACGACGTCCACGCCACCGGGCCGGGCCACGAGACCAAGGCCTCGATCGCCGTGAGCGTGCGCAGCCGCGATGACGCGGATGGACCGCTCTACCCTGGGCGCGCCGTGCACGAGAACGTGCTCGAGGCGAGCCTCGCCGCCTACGTCGACGCGTTGAACACCCTGCTCGCGCATCGGGAGATCGACATCGCCGCAGGCGTCCCGAGCGCCGGGGAGACGGACCGCGAGGAGACCGATCCGGAGCACCGCACGGGCGCGAAGGATCGGATCATGTCGGCCTACAACAGCTGACCCACGACCGGGCGCCCAGCCGGGTGGCTGCCGACCTGATCGTCCACAACGGCCGGGTCTTCTCCTCAGGCCGGCCGGGGGCGCTGACCGATGCGACCGCCACCGCGGTGGCGGTCGGGGGCGGCCGCATCCTCGCCGTCGGCGACGAGCGCGAGGCACGGGAGTGGGCCTCGCCGGCGACCACGGTCTTCGACGCCGCGGGCGGCCTCGTGATGCCGGGCTTCAACGACGCGCACATGCACCTCCGCCACGGCGCCATCGGCCTCGATCGGCTCGACCTGTTCGGCCTCACGACGCTGGATGCCGTGCAGTCTGCGATCGCCGGGTACGCCGCGGCGCGCCCCGACCAGGCCTGGGTGACCGGCCGGGGCTGGATCTACGCCGCCTTCCCGCGCGGAATGCCCACCCGCGAGCAGCTGGACGCCGTGGTGCCGGACCGGCCGGCCTACTTCGAGTGCTTCGACGGCCACTCCGGGTGGGCGAACACGAGAGCGCTCGAGGCCGCGGGCATCACGGCGGAGACCTCGGACCCTCCGGATGGTCGCATCGCCCGGGACGAGGCCGGACGGCCGACGGGCGCGCTCATGGAACGCGCCGCGGAGCTGGTGGAGTCCCTCGTGCCGCTGCCGGGCGACGACCGGATGCGCGCGCTCACCGAAGAGGCGCTGCGGCGCGCGGCTGCGCTGGGGATCACCGCCGTCCAGGATGCGTGGGGCCGGCCCGATGAGCTGCGCCAGCTGCGCAGCCTGAGCGCGGAGAATCGGCTTCCGATCCGCTTCCGGCTGGCCTTCGAGATGCTGCCCCGCCTCGGCCGCGCGGGTCACGCCGAGCGGCTCGACAAGTTCGAGGCCCTACGGGCCCAATCTCCGGAAGGGCCGCGACTCCGGACGGGGATCTTGAAGTCGTTCCTGGATGGCGTGGTCGAGGCGCACACCGCCTACCTGCTCGAGCCCTATCCGGGGACCGACTCTCGCGGTGATCGGCGCTGGGAGGACGACGAGCTGCGCGACGCGGTCGCCGTCGCGCACGCGCGCGGCTGGCAGGTGGAGCTGCACGCCATCGGCGACGCGGCAGTGCGCCAGGCGCTCGACGCCTACGAGGCCCTGGGACCGGGCGAGGCGGCTGCCAGGCGGCATCGCGTCGAGCACATCGAGACGGTCCATCCCACGGACTTGCCGCGCTTCGCCGAGCTCGGGGTGGTGGCGAGCATGCAGCCGATGCATGCGATTCCGGAGGCCAGCCAGGTCGACGTCTGGCGCGGCTACCTCGACCCCGCCGTCGCAGCCACCGGTTGGCCCCTGCGCAGCCTCAGCGCCTCAGGCGTGGTGCTCGCCTTCGGCAGCGACTGGCCGGTGGTGCCGATCGACCCGATGCTCGAGATCAACGCCGCCGTCCGGCGCCGCACTCCGAGCGGTGAGCCCGAGGAGGGATACCTGCCGGCGGAGGCTCTATCGGTCGCCGATGCGCTGAACGCCGCGACCTGGGGCAGCGCCTATGCCGAGCACGCGGAGGCCGAACGCGGGTACCTAGCTCCCGGCATGTTCGCCGATCTGATCGTGCTGGACCGTGACCTGCTGCGTGAGGACGCCAGCGCAATCATGGGCACCCAGGTCAGGCTCACCGTGGTGGACGGCGAGGTCGTGCACTCGGCCTGAGGGGTGGAGTGGTGGGCGACACTGGACTCGAACCAGTGACCTCTTGCATGTCAAGCAAGTGCTCTAACCAGCTGAGCTAGCCGCCCCACGGTTTCGTGCTCCGATGAGCTGCAGCCACGGCGGCATGACGCTCACTGAGCGGCCGAAATCGTACCAGACCTCATGGATGAGGATCGCCACTGGCGCTCGGCCCGCGCCGCTCGATGAGCACCGCCACCCACTCCCGCAGGCGTCCGACATGCTCGGCGTAGTGCTCGCTCCCCGACTTGCGGATCCACCAGGCGGCCTCCTTCGTCGGCTCGTGCAGGTGGTACCACTCGTCGAGCAGCCGGGTCCGAGCGGCATTGGCCTGGACCCATGCGACCTCCCATGGTTGCGCCTTCATCGCGTCGAGCAGTGCCGTCGGCGGATGGCTGCGAGGACTGCCTCCGCATCGGCTCCGGCTGGGTGCATCTCCGCCTGTGCCTGACGTGTGGGCACGTCGGCTGCTGCGACTCCTCGCCGCACCGTCACGCGACGGCGCATTTCGGCGCGACGGGACACCCGCTCGTGAGGTCGCTCGAGCCGGGTGAGGACTGGATGTGGTGCTACGTCGACGAAGTCGGCCTCGTCGTGGACGAGGCGATCGCGCAGCGCCCACGTCCCTGAATCACATCGCGGAGCTCACGAACATCACGCGCCCGCCGAGCGGGGCCGAGAGCGCGCCGGCGATGCTCTCCCGGCTGGACGCGACGAGGAATCGACGTGACCGATGCGAACGGGGACGCCGGCAGCAACGACCTTCTGATGGGCGACGTGCTTCGCACGAACGAGAAGCAGCTGTGGTTCGTCTCCGCGCATCTCGTCGAGACGCCGGAGCGCTGACGGCCG
>JBDTWT010000109.1:0-5968 GCA_040006555.1 Chloroflexota bacterium | reverse complement strand
TCGATGATGCGCAGGCAGGACTCCGCCTCGATGCGGGCCTGCTCGGGGTCGTAGATGCCGCACGGGATGTCGCAGTGGGCGTCGACCACGCGGGTCGGGCGCAGGATGGAGCGCAGCGTCAGCATCGGTGTCCTTTCCGTCGAGGGCTGTTGGTGTGGCGGTTGATCTCGCGGGTATTGTGCAGCAAGCCGCCTGCCCGACCGCCAACCCGAGGTGTCGACCCATGGCCGAGCTCAACCGATCCCGACTGGCGGCGCTCCTCGAACGCGAGCGCGAGACCTTCGTCGAGCGTCATCCAGGCTCGCGGGAGCGCTTCGCGGGGGCCGGTGCCCACCTCTTCGGCGGGGTGCCGATGAGCTGGATGCTCAGGTGGCCGGGTGGCTTCCCGATCGTCGTCGCGGATGCCTCGGGGGCACGGCTCACCGACGTGGACGGCAACCGCTACGTGGATCTGTGCCTGGGCGACACCGGCGCGATGGCCGGCCACGGCCCGGAGCCGACGATGCGCGCGATCGAGCGCCAGGCGGCCCGCGGCCTCGCGACCATGCTCCCCGGCGACGACGGCCCGTGGGTGGGAGCCGAGCTGGCCCGGCGGTTCGGAGTCGAACGCTGGCAGTTCACGCTCACCGCGACCGACGCGAACCGCTTCGCGATTCGGATCGCCCGCGAGGTGACCGGCCGGCCGAGGATCCTGATCTTCAACCACTGCTACCACGGCACCGTGGACGAGACCCTCGCGACCCTCGACGCGAGCGGCCGCGTGGTGCCGCGCCCCGGGAACGTCGGCCCGCCGGTCGATCCGTCCGTCACCACGCGCGTCGTCGAGTTCAACGACGAGGAGGCTCTTGCGGCGGAGTTGGCGACGGGCGACGTCGCCTGCGTCCTCGCCGAACCGGCGATGACGAACGTGGGGATCGTCCTCCCCCAGCCCGGCTTCCACGACGCGCTCCGCCGCCTGACGACCGGTGCCGGGACGCTGCTCGTCATCGACGAGACGCACACCTTCTGCGCCGGCCCCGGCGGCTACACGGACGCGTACGGGCTGACGCCGGACATGGTCACCATTGGCAAGGCGATCGCCGGAGGCGTCCCCGCCGGCGCGCTGGGCATGACCGCCGGCCTGGAGGCGCGGGCCATGGGACGGGGTGACGCGGACTACGTCGACACGGGCGGGATCGGGGGCACGCTGGCGGGCAACCCGCTCTCGCTCGCAGCTATGCGCGCGACGCTGGGCGAGGTCCTGACCTATGCCGCCTTTGCGCACACCATCCCTCTCGCCGAGCGCTTCGCCGCGGGCGTCCGCGACGTGGTGGCGGACGCACGGCTACCCTGGCACGTCACCCAGCTTGGCTGCCGCGCCGAGTACCTGTTCAGCGCGGAGTCGCCGCGCACGGGCTCAGAGGCCGCCGCGGCGCGGGACGCGCTCCTGGAGGACTACCTGCACCTCGCGGCGCTGAACCGCGGCGTGCTGCTCACCCCGTTCCACAACATGGCGCTCATGTCCCCCGCCACGACGGAGGACGACGTGGATCGCCACACCGAGGTCTTCCGCGAGACGGTCGCAGCCCTCGTCGCCTAGCTGCCCATCACGATGCCGCCGTCGACGCCGAGCACCTGGCCGGTCACGTAGCGCGCCTCGTCCGAGGCGAAGTAGATCGCGGCCGCGGCCACGTCGTCCACCTCCCCGACGTAGCCGAGCGGCGTCATCGCCGTGAGCGCCTCGGTCGCGGCGGCCGGCAGGTCGGCGGTGAGGTCGGTCTTGATGAGCCCCGGCGCGATCGCGTTGCACGTGATCCCGCGGCTCGCGAGCTCGCGTGCGGTCGTCTTCGTGAGGCCGATGAGCCCCGCCTTGGCCGCGGCGTAGTTCGCCTGGCCGGGGTTCCCCATCCGACCGGCGGCGCTCGACATGTTGATGATGCGCCCCGAGCGCGCCTTCATCATCGGCCGCGCGATCGCGCGGGTCATCCAGAAGGGGCCGGACAGGTTCGTGGCGATCACCGCGTCCCACTCTTCGGCGCTCATGCGCATCAGCAGGTTGTCCCGCGTGATCCCGGCGTTGTTCACCAGGATGTCGATGGTGCCGAACTCGTCGAGCGCGGCCTTCACGATCTCCTCGCACGCCTCGCGGCCCGCTCCGGTGTCGCCCTGCACCACGGCTGCGCGCCGCCCCAGCCCGCGAATCTCGCCCGCAACCGCCTCGGCTGCGTCGGCATTGCCGCGGTAGTTGATCGCGACGTCGGCCCCCTGCCGCGCGAACGCCAGGGCGATCGCACGCCCGAGGCCGCGGCTGCCGCCGGTGACGAGCGCCACCTTGCCGGTCAGGTCGAACATCAAGTGGCCGCGACCAGCTCGCGCTGCGGCTGGCCGCGACGAGTCTGCGAGCCCGGGGCCAGGAACGCCCGCGCCGGATCGGCGGTCCATTCCACCACCGCAGCCCCGGCGGTGTACCCGGCGCCGAACGCTGCCATCAGCAGCCGGTCGCCGGGCTTGATCCGGCCATCGGCGATGGCCTCGACCAGCGCCATCGGCACCGACGCGGCCGAGGTGTTCCCGTACTTCTCGATGTTCAGATACGTCTTGTCGGCCGGGATGCCGACCGCGTTCTGCACGCTCTCGATGATCCGCAGGTTCGCCTGGTGGAAGAGGAACTGGTCGATGTCGTCGACGCCGAGGTTCGCGTCCCGCAGCGCCGATCGCGCCGACTCGGCGAGCTGCCGGGTCGCGTACCGGTAGACCTCCTTGCCCGCCATGTGGACGAAGTGGCCTCCCTCCGCGACCGTCTGCGGCGTCGTGGGGCAGGCGGAGCCGCCGGCGGGGAAGATGATCCCCTCCTTACCGCTGCCGTCGCTGTACATGTCGAGGCCAAGGAGGCCACCCGGCTGGTCCGAGGCGGACACGATCACCGCGCCGGCCCCGTCCCCGAACAGGACGCACGTGTTGCGATCGGTGTAGTCGAGGAATCGGCTGAGGAGCTCGACGCCGACGACGAGGACGTTGCGGCAGAGCCCGCTGCGGATGTAGGCAGTGGCCGTCGCGAGTGAGAAGACGAAGCCCGAGCACGCCGCCATGAGGTCGAAGCCGGCGGCGCGGGTGGCGCCGAGCTCGTGTGCGACGAGGACGGCGGTGGCCGGCATGTAGTAGTCCGGCGAGCATGTCCCGACGATGACGAGGTCCAGGTCCTCTGGGCTCATGCCGGCGACCGCCAGCGCGTCTCGAGCGGCGTTCACGCTCAGGGTGGTGGTCGTCTCGTCGTCGGCCGCGATACGCCGCTCGCGGATGCCCGTCCGGCTGACGATCCATTCGTCGGTTGTGTCGACCATCTTCGACAGGTCGTCGTTGGTGAGCACGCGGGAGGGGGCGTACATGCCCCACCCGGTGATCAGGGCGTTCGTCGTCAATCCTGGTGCTCCTATCGCGGTCGTCGGTCTGCGGGCGGCCGTCATGCCGGTTTGACCTCGAGCAGCGGCTGCTTGCGCTTGACCAGCGTGCCGCTCTCCGCGAGGGCCCTGGTTACCGTGCCCGATACGTCGGACTTGATCTCGTTGAACAGCTTCATCGCCTCGATCATCCCGACCACCTGGCCGGACGTGATCTCGTCGCCCTCCGCCACGTAGGCGCGGGCGCCCGGGGACGGCGCCGCGTACCAGACCCCGGTCAGCGGAGCGATCACGTGGCGCATTCCGGGAGCCGGCTCGCCGAACGGGGTGAGCCCGTCGCCTGACGGTGCCGCCGCGGGGGCGGATGGCTGGCCCCCGGCGACCAGACCCGCATCGACCGAAGGCGGTGGCTCGGCGCGTGGGCGGGCGAGACGCACGCGCAGCTCGCCGACCTCGACCTCGAGCTCGTCGAGCCCGGCCTGCTCGAACGCCGGCGCCAGCGCGTCGATGGCCGCAAGCACAGCATGCCCGTCCGGCGCTGCTGGGGCATCGCTCATGCGCCGTCGTACCGGCGGAGGACGAGCGTGGCGTTGTGGCCGCCGAAGCCGAAGCTGTTGCTCATCGCCACGTCGACCTCGGCCCGGCGCGCCTCGTTCGGCACGTAGTCGAGGTCGCACTCGGGGTCGGGATTCTCCAGGTTGATGGTCGGCGGCAGGATGCCGCTCTGGATGGCCTTGATGCTCGCGATGGCCTCGATCCCGCCGCCGGCACCCATCAGGTGCCCGGTCATGGACTTCGTGCTCGAGATCGGAACCCTGTACGCCCGCTCGCCGAAGAGGGTCTTGATCGCGGCCGTCTCCGAGCGGTCGTTCGGCGGCGTGCTCGTGCCGTGCGCGTTGATGTAGCCGATGTCGTCGGTGGTGAGGCCCGCGTCGGCGATGGCGACCCGCATGCTCTCCACGGCGCCGCGTCCGCCCGGGGCCGGAAGCGTGATGTGCGAGGCGTCGTCGGTCGCGCCGTACCCGACGACCTCGGCGTGGATGGTCGCACCGCGCGCCCGCGCGTGATCGAGCGCCTCGAGCACGAGGATGCCGGCGCCGTCCCCCATCACGAAGCCGTCGCGATCGGCGTCAAAGGGCCGCGAGGCCTTCTCCGGCTCGTCGTTGCGCTTCGTCGAGAGGGCCCGCATCGCGCTGAAGGCCGCGACGGGGATCTCGCCGATGCCCGCCTCGGCCCCGCCGGCGATCATCACGTCCGCCTCGCCTCGGCGAATGATGTTCATCGAGTCGCCGATGGCGTGGTTCGCGCTCGAGCAGGCGCTCACGATCGCGTAGTTCGGCCCCCGGGCATTGGCGTAGATGGCCACGTACCCGGCGGCCATGTCCGGGATGAGCGCCGTGACAAGGAATGGGCCGATGCGCTCGATGCCCTCCACCGTCGCCTCCACGATGTCGCGGATCATCGTGTTGATGCCGCCGATCCCGGAGCCGATGATCGCCCCGGTCCGCCACGCGAGCGCCTCGTCCTCGATCGGGCTCGGGAGGCCGGCATCGCGCATCGCCTCGGCGGTGGCGGCCCACGCGTAGTGGACGTAGCGGTCGTTGCGCCGGACCTCCTTCTTCGGCATCACCGTATCGGCGTCGAAGCCCTTGAGCTCCCCGGCGACGCGGCTGGCGACGCGCGACGGATCGAACGAGGTGATGGGCCCGATGCCGCTGCGCCCGTTGACCAGGGCATCCCAGAAGCTCGGGACGTCGTTCCCCACCGGCGTGAGCGCGCCCATGCCGGTCACCACGACCCGGCGCTCGCCGTCACGCATCGGTCTCGTCCCCCGCTCGCACGGACGCGGCGACCGCCTGGTCTCGCGGCACGATGATCGAGAGCGTGGCCTCGACCGCCACCTCGCCGTCCACCGACGCCACGACGCGCGCGCGGCCGAACATGCCGCGCAGCTTCTCGATCTCGACCTTCAGCACCAGCTGATCGCCCGGAACAACCATCCGGCGGAACCGTCCATCGTCGATGCCCGCGAAGAGGCCCATCTTGCCCCGGTACTCGTCGAGCGTGAGGATGGCGACTCCGGCGGTCTGCGCGAGGGCCTCAATCATCAGGACGCCGGGCATGATCGGCCGCCCGGGGAAGTGGCCGGTGAACTGGGGCTCGTTGGCCGTCACCATCTTGATGCCGACCGCGCGCTTCCCCGGCTCGAGCTCGACCACGCGGTCTACGAGCAGGAAGGGATAGCGGTGCGGCAGGATGCGCATGATGTCGGCCGCCTCGAGCGGCAGGGTGAAGGTCGCGGGGGCGTCGGTGGTCATCGGTGCAGCCCTCCCTCCTCAGCTCGCCACGAACGCGGTGGGACCCACGCGGTCGAGCAGGTTCGTGCTGACGCGGGCCCCCAGGAATGCATCGTTGTCGATCATCCCGCGGTGGAACGGAATGTTCGTCTTGATGCCGGTCAGCTCGAACTCGGCGAGGGCGCGGCGTGAGCGAGCCAGCGCGATCTCCCGCGTCTCGCCCCATACGATGAGCTTGGCGAGCAGGCTGTCGTAGAAAGGCGGCACCTCGTAGCCCGCGAAGAGGTGCGTGTC
>JBDTWT010000108.1:0-5974 GCA_040006555.1 Chloroflexota bacterium | reverse complement strand
TGGGCCGCATCAAGTGTCGAACGTGCCACGCCACGTGGCACCTCTCGAGGTCCCCTTCCGCACCAGCGCGCGCACGGCGTCATAGGATGATCTGATGAGCGAGCTTGAGCCGTCCCGGTACCAGGAGGTGCGCCTGGCCGAGCTGGTGATGCCGAATCACACGAATCACGTCGGGACGCTGTTCGGCGGTCATGCGCTCGGCCTGATGGACCACGCCGGGTGGGTGGCGGCGACCCGCTGCGCGCGGCGCACGATGGTGACCGTGGCGTCCGAGCGCGTGGAGTTCAAGGTGCCGGTGCGTGCCGGTCAGCTGGTGGAGCTGGTGGCGAAGGTGACCGAGGTCGGCCGCACCTCGGTGCGCGTGGGCGTCGACATGTACGCGGAGGACGTCGCGACCGGCGAGCGCCGCCTCGCCACGTCGGGGAGCTTCGTCTTCGTCGCCATCGGGGAGGACGGGCGCCCCGTGCCCATCGAGCCCGACGAGGGCTGAGCATACGCTGGACCCCCGCCAGCGCCAGCCCGCCCCGGGCACGTCGGTGATCGCGTTGTGCTCACCCGGCGGGAGGTGCCCGATCCGGATGCCGAGGTCTCGCGCGTGCGGGCGCATCGGCCCTCCTCCAGCTGCCTACGGCCCAGGCTGAAGGCTACGCCTCACGCGGCGCGCGGATTCGCCTCTTTCGGCCTCGCGGTGGGTTCATGCGCCGTTCCGCGGTGCTCGACCAGCCACAGGCCGATGAGGACCACGGCACCGCCGAGGACGGTGAGCGGCCCAAGCCGCTCTCCCAGCAGCGCCACGGAGGAGAGAACGCCGACGACCGGCACCAGCAGCGCGATCGCGCTGGCCCGCGCGGCACCTATGCGCGCGACGCCGAGATTGAAGAGCACGAACGCACCGACCGTGCCGAACACGGCCAGGTAGCCGATGCCGGCCAGGGACTCGATCGGCGCGCGCGGGAGGTCGCCGAGGCCACCCTCCAGCACGGCCAGCGGCAGGAGGACGGCGGTCCCGAACGCCGTCCCGTAGACGGTGGTGCTCACCGGCGTGAAGCGGCGGCTGGCGATGCGGGACAGGACGGAGTACACGCCCCAGCAGGCCGCGCCGGCGAGGAACATCAGGTCGCCGAGCAGCCGCTGGCCGTCGGCGCCCCCCGCGGGGCCGACCACGAGCAGCAGGCCGAGCACGGCCACGCCGAGACCCACGAACCCCCTGGCTCCGAGCCGCTCGCCGAGGAGCGCACCCGCGAGCACGGCGGTGAAGACGGGCGCCAGGCCCGGCGCGATGATGGCGCCGTCCGACGCCGGAGCCAGCGTCAGCCCGGTGAGGAAGAGCCAGTTGTATCCCGCGATCGCCGTGAGGCCGAGGCCCATCACCAGCGGCAGGTCCCGGCGCCGCAGCGGCGTGAGCGGCCGGCGCGCCAGGCGTGCCCACGCGAAGAGCAGGATCGAGGCGATGCCGAATCGGATGGCGGCGATCGCGAAGGGCGGGGCGCCGTCGACAGCCACGGCGCCGGCCACCCATGTGCCGCCGAAGCACAGGGCCATGCCCGTCAGCATCAGGTAGGCGGCGCGCTCGTTCGTACGCTCGGGTGGAGTGTTCATCGGCGTGATCATGCTCCGTGCTCGGCGGGTATCGCGGCCATGATCGGCCGTCACGACTCATCCCTCATCGGTCAAACGTCCAGCGCCTCGGTTCCGTGAGGCCCCTTCGTGGACGAGCTGTGGACAGGCCGCTGACGGGGGTCGAATCTCGGGGATAAGTGGGCTTGTGGCCCGGCTTCCCCTGAACCGATACTAACGGAGTCCCGAAGGGGCAGGAGATACCGGATCTGGCGGCTTCGGTCGGCAGTTCCAGTACCGGCAGCGGTGGCTTGCCACGCAGCACCGGACGCCTGTTCCTTCGGGATTTCGCCATGCCCGTTCGGCGGGCATTTGCAGCCGGTGTGCGTAACGGCCGGGGAATGGCCAGATTCTCAGCCCGCGCAACGAACGGCCACGATCCGGGCGTCCTGCGTGGCCGTTGCTGTCACCCGCCGCAACTTCGGCCGCTGAGTTGCCGTTGCTGTCACCCGCTGCAAACCAGGGCGTACGCCGCTCCGCCTACCGTGGACGCTCGAGCTCCACGCGGACCGCGTCGATCTCTTGCGCCGAACCGAGCCGATGCACCGCGTCGAAGCCCTCGTTCGGGAGCGAGAGGAGCGACTCGCGGAGCCAGCGAGCCTGGCGTGTGAGTGCGGCGCGCGGCCGCGACCCATCGCGGCGGACCTCGTTTCGTTGGTGCAGAACCTCGAAGGGCAGGTCGAGGACGATCGCCACGACCGGCCGGCGGTGTCGGCGGGCGAGCGCCACCAGCACGCGGCGGGCCCACTCCTCCACGTTCGTGGCGTCGACGACGGTGAGCCGCCCGCGGCGCAGACGCATCTCGAGGAGGCGATGGAGCAGGTCGAAGGCGTCCTCGGTGGCGTCCTGCGCGGTGGGGTCATCGGCGATCATCGCGCGGAGCGCATCGGACGAGAGGATCTGGGTCGGCCGAAAGTGTCGTGAGGCGAAGGTGGTCTTGCCGCTGCCGGAGATCCCGATCAGGAGCACGAGCGCATCGGCGGGGAGAGAAAGGGCGGACGTCATCGGCCGGATACGAAGAACCGGCCGTCGAGCGAGTCGACGGCCGGTCGGGTAGCCATATGAGAGCGGAGGATCAGCCCTGTCGGTCGCAGTCGGGGCACATCTCGGACTGGGGAATGGGTGCCTCTGGGGTGCCCGTGGCCCGTGGAAGGGCTCGGCCGCAGACCGTCAGGCCCGGCTCGCCGACGAGATGAACCTTGCTGAAGTGGCGATCCGGGAGGCGCCAGGTCACGTACCGGCGCTGTTGAGTAGGGGACGACGTCACAGGCGGGTGACTCCGATGCGGAGGCATGATTATGCCAGAATTCCGCCCTTTTCACAAACCCCAGTCCGATCTGGCAGCATGAGCGCGCACGCATGAAACGCATCGGCATACTCACCGGCGGCGGCGACGTCCCGGGCCTCAACACGGTCATCAAGAGCGTCGTCTACCGGGCGAGCGAGGTCGGCTGGGAGGCGCTGGGCATCCGCCGCGGCTGGCAGGGCCTGACCCATCTCAGACCGGACGAGCCGGATGGCGGAGGGCTCCTGCGGCCGCTGAACCGGGTCCTCACGCGCGCCATCGATCGGACCGGCGGGACAGTGCTGCATACCTCACGCACGAACCCGGCGTCGATGGGGCCCTCCGCGCTTCCCGAGCACCTCGACGAGGCTGCGCTGGCGAGGTTCCAGATCGAGGACGGTCGGTACGACCTGACGCCGCTCGTCCTCGAGAACCTCGAGCGACTCGGGATCGACGCGCTCGTCAGCATCGGCGGTGACGACACGCTCAGCTACGCGGCGCGCCTCGCGCGGGAGGGGTTCCCGGTCATCGCCATCCCGAAGACGATGGACAACGACGTCCCGGGCACCGAGTACTGCATCGGGTTCTCGACCGCGGTGACGCGTGCCAAGGAGCTCATCAACCGCCAGCGAACGACCCTCGGCAGCCACGAGCGCATCGGCGTCTTCCGCATCTTCGGCCGCAATGCCGGCTTCACGGCGTGGTACGCCGCCTACGTGACGAGCGCGCGCTGCGTCATCCCCGAGGCACCCTTCGATCTTGACGCGCTCGCGGAGACCCTGGCCGATGACCGGCGGCTGAACCCGTCGGGCTACGCCTTCGTGATCGCCAGCGAGGGTGCGATCTGGAAGGGCGGCGAGCTGCGCGAGATCGGCGAGCCCGATGCGTACGGTCATCGCCACAAGGAGGACGTCGGCGAGGCGCTCGCCGAGGAGATCAAGCGACGCACGGGTGTCGAGACGGTCCGCTCCGACCTCACCTACGACCTGCGCTCGGGCGACCCGGACGCGCTCGATCAGATGGTCGCCATCACCTTCGCCAACGTCGCGGTCGACCTGCTGGGCGCCGGCACGTTCGGTCGCATGGTCGCCGTCCGAAACGGCAAGTACGACCACACGGCGCTGCCCGGCGGCCATCTCGGCGCCCGCCAGCTCGACGTCGAGGCGATGTACAACGTCGCCCGCTTCCGCCCCCGCTATGAGGCAAAGCTGGGCTCGCCCCTGCTGCTCGGGACGGCGGTCCTCGGGTGACCCCGCCCGCGGGCGGGGCGTGGGCGCCGGAGCGTCGCCTGCTCACGGTCGGACTCGTCGGCCTCGTCACCGCGGGGGCATTCGAGGGCATGGCCGTGCCGACCGTCCTGCCGCTGCTGGTCGGGGAGCTCGGAGGCCTGGACCTCTACGGGTGGGCCTTCAGCGCGTTCTGGCTCACCACCATCATCGGCATTACGCTCGGCGGAGCCGGCGCGGACCGGCGCGGACCCGCTCCCGCCCTGGTCGCGGGCGTGGCCCTGTTCGCAGTGGGGCTGCTCGTCTCGGGCCTGGCGCCGAACATGGCGGTCGTCATCGGCGGGCGTGCGATCCAGGGTCTCGGCGCCGGCGCGATGACCGCCGTGGTGTACGCGGCCATCGCGCGGGCGTACCCGGCGCACACCACGCCCCGCATGATCGCGCTCGTCTCGAGCGCCTGGGTCGTGCCCGGGTTGATCGGCCCGGCGCTGGCGGGCACGGTCGCCGACACCATCGGATGGCGCTGGGTCTTCCTCGCGGTCGTGCCGATGGTCGTGCTCATGGGCGCTGCCGTCACGCCACAGCTCGCTCCGCTGGGCCCCGCGGCCTCTCCCGAGGCGCCCGCCCGCACGCCCTGGGGGCGCGCCTTCGATGCCGCCCGCCTGGCGATCGGGTCGGCGCTGCTCCTGTGGGCGCTGAGCGTCGGGGTGCTGGTCGCCGCCGTGGGCCTGGCGCTCGCCGGCGGCGCGCTGGTGATCCTGGCGCTCCGCCACCTCCTGCCGCCGGGCAGCCTGCGCCTGGCCCGTGGCCGGCCGAGCGTGATGGCGGTCGGCTTTGGAGTTGCCTTCGCGTTCCTCGGGGCGGAGGCCTTCGTCCCGCTGGCGGTGGTCGAGATCCGCGGCGGCAGCGCCGCCCTCGGAGGGCTCGCGCTGACGACGTCCGCCGTGACGTGGGCCGCGGGGTCCTGGATCCAGGCTCGCGCCGCCGGCGCGGGCATGCGACGGGTGATGATGGCCGGCGGCGCCATGCTCATCGCGGCGGGGATCGCGACGATGGCGACGGTCCTCCTGCCCGGGATGCCGGTCTTCATGGCAGCCATCGGCTGGGCGATCGCCGGCCTCGGCATGGGCCTAGCGTACTCGACCGCCGCGCTGGTGACGCTCGAGACAGCCGCCCCCGGCGAGGAGGGATTCAGCTCCTCGGCGCTTCAGCTGATGTTCACCCTCGGGACCGCGCTGGGCGCCGGGGTGGGCGGCGCCGTGGTGGCGATCGCCGATGCGGGCGTCATCGGTCTCGCGCCGGCGCTCAGCATCGTGTTCGGCATCGCGATCGCGGCTGCCATCCTCGCGGCGCTCGTCGCCCAGCGCGTGCCCGCTCGCGGCCCGTATAGGCCGCGCACCGACGCCACCGTCCCCGCGGTCGCGTTGCAGGGTCACTGACGCCGTGCCGGCGCCACGGGTTCGCTTCGCGGAGCGGCCGCCGGCAACCGCGGACGTCGTGGTCGTCGGGGGCGGCGTCATCGGCTGCGCGACCGCCTTCTTCGCGGCGCGCGCCGGCCTGCGTGTCGTCGTCCTCGAGCGCCGCGCCGCCCTCGGGACGCTCACGACGCCGGTGTCGACCGGCGCGTTCAGGCTCCAGTTCGACAACGCCGAGGAGATCGCGGTCGTCCGCGAGGGTGTGGAGCTCTTCGACGCGTTCGCGGAGCGCACGGGGCTCGACGGCTGGGACATCGGCCTGCGCCACGGCGGCTACCTGTTCTGCTCGCTGACCGATGCGACCCTCGAGCGATCCCGGCGTCTCGTGGCGCGTCAGCGCGAGTGGGGGCTCGACGACGTCGAGCCCCTCA